>JAABQN010000298.1 GCA_011391455.1 Nitrospiraceae bacterium | reverse complement strand
AGGCTAGCGCCCCACCCAAGATCGTCCCAACCAAAATGCTCGCCAAAAAACGCCGCCCACCCATAAACCCAATGACTCCGCCGAGCACCAACCCCGCCCCACTCGCCAGCGGCATGATACCACCACCCATAATGATCCCGATGAGTATCCCTACGGTTCCCATCACGGCCACGCCGAACAAGATATCAATGATCTTGAACACAGGCGCCGATTGTTTCTTGCCGGACTCGGTCATGCTAACAACGGCCCATTTCTCTAGCAGGTGCTTGCACCCAGCGGTTTGTCTGGTTCATCTGGTTTGTTTGGTTGATTTGGTTTATCTGGTTAGTTTCGTTCAACCAAAAACCAAACAAACAAGACAAACTAAACAAACCAAAGCAACCAGCCGGTTTTCACCTTTCACAAACGACGAAGACAGCCTGCTAGCGTCCTGCGCTTGCGACTATCGAGCCGAAATCGATTTCTACTCCGGACGCGGCGATGATCGATATGCCCCAGGCTTTGGCGGCCGGTTCATGTTTGTGAATCCGTTTGAAATCTTCGTAGACGTTCACACGTTCTTCAAACCACTGACCGACCGCTTTCGTGCCGCTTTGCATCACGATCTCCGAACCGCTGAACATGCCGCCCTCGGTCAACGTGCCCTCAGGCTTGGCCACACTCCAGACGTACTTGGTAAACACAGGAATAAACATCAAGTCTGTATCCAGCGAGGCATAGAGCGCCGCAATCGGCTCAGTATCCGACGTCACTTTTTGCAGGCGCCAACGCCAGGTGAGGACCGGAAAGGCCTTCGGGTCCCAATCGATCTTCTTTTTCTTGATTCTCTGCCCCGCATCCCTCACCGCAAGAAAGTTCACACCATTCTCTGTCTGAACCTTGTAGGCATCCCGCCCCTTGGACTGACTTCGTTGATTCTCATGCTCCCAATTCAATGGAAATCCTTCCGCATCTTTCCCCTGAAAATCCTCCAGAACCAAGGTTTGGCTTTGGGCCGTCACTGCGCCACCCATCGCGAAAACTCCACAGACCACCAGTCCGACCGCGAGATATCTCCAGATCATTACCCCTCGCTTCATACCCACCTACCCCCTTCGATTTTTAACCTTAACCTCGACCTCAGCCTGCATTTTACGCTTCTTGCGACGACGACGGCGGCGCCAGCACCCTCGTATCTTCTTTGGCCAACTCTTCTCCCATCGCAGACGACTGGTTACGCTGGCACATCCAGAATAGGGCGAGCACCGCGCCCCAGAACACCATCATATTGAGCGTCACCATCTTTGCCGCGAACGCAAAATCCGGTGTAAAGGCCCAGGGAGAGACATCCGCCATCAACTCACTCACATGCCACGCCAACCGCCCGGAGGAACGGATATAGCCCATGAGACCCATGACCCATGTAAATGCCGCAGCCAATCCGAATAAACCCGCCATGCCCCTGAGGGAAATCTTTCCCCATTGGACCGGCCCGTGGAGGAGCGCCCCCTTGAGCATCATGCGATTGATAATCACACCGACGACAAGGACCGTCAACGTGGTTGCCGCCTGCGGAGACGACAGCCCGACGCGGAGCTTCGCCGGCAGGTAGTACCCATAGACTGAGAGCCAGATAATGTTAAGCGCCCCCAAGAAGAACAGCGCGCCGATGAGGATGTTCCCTTTTTTGACCCAGGGCACCATCATCGTTCGATTGGCGCGACGGTAATACATAAAACTCATAGTGGTTACGAGAATCATGATATTGACCGCGCCGTTCTTTGCCGACATCACTCCGTAGTTGCCGACCACAGGATGCGACGCTCCGCCCATCGCCTTCACTTCACTGGCCGACATAAAGACAGTGTGCGGCGTCAGCCACACGAACAGAGCCACCATAAACACCGAGAGCAGCACTTGGTAATAGGGCTGATAACGTTCCCCTCCCTTAAGGCGCGCCATACTCTGCCAGAGGTAAAAGTTGACTCCCAGGAAGAGGACGCCGATCAGGATAGCCTGCACAACAAAGAGCCAGGTGAGTAGTCCGCCCATCATTGTCACACCCATACTCTGACTGAAGGAGTAGACCGATCGCATCAACCAGTAGCCGGCAAAGGGCATCGGTAGCAAGGCGATGACCGTGACAAATAAAAAGATATGCCCGACCCAGTCGAAATAGGCGCTTTCTTTCTCAGTCTTGCTGGTGAAAAATCGATAGCAAGCGTAGGCCATCACCACAGCGCCGCCGGACATAATGTTTGCCAGGAAGCGATGGACATTCAACGGGTTCCATAGAGCCGAATGGAGCAGATGCCATCCGTTCCCCAAAAACTGCCCTTTTGCATCGACGCCCGCCGGCGCCATCATGAAGGCCGACCAGGCATTTGCCAAGAGTAGCAGTGCCGTCCCAAACAGGTTGCTCAACAGACCGATCGATGCGTGCGCCCACTTCGAAGCCGGCTCAATGAGCCGGTTCCAGCTATAGTAATAGGTGATGAGCAACAGCGACTCTCCGAGAAACACGAA
>JAABQN010000297.1 GCA_011391455.1 Nitrospiraceae bacterium | reverse complement strand
TCTTGTGCGAGATCCCGGTGTAGAAAAGGATGCGCTCAGTGGTCGTCGTCTTACCGGCATCGATGTGAGCCATGATGCCGATGTTCCGAGTCTGTTCTAACGGTGATTGACGCGCCACGTACTTCCCCTAAAAATATTTATGCCGCAACCCGAGCCAATAAACCGCTGCGACTCTCAAACACCCGCGTGAGCGGATCGCAGCACGGCTCAGCTGCAGCACAGAACGACGCTACCAGCGATAGTGCGCGAATGCCTTGTTGGCTTCCGCCATCCGATGCACGTCTTCCCGCTTCTTAACCGCCGCCCCCGTATTGTTCGATGCGTCCAACAATTCAGCCGCGAGCTTCTCTCGCATGCTCTTGCCGCCACGGGTCCGCGAATACTCCGCCAACCACCGAAGCGCCAACGACATCCGGCGAGCCGGACGAATTTCTACCGGCACTTGATAGGAGGCGCCGCCCACTCGGCGGGACTTCACCTCAACGACCGGTTTCACGTTATCGAGCGCCGCCCGAAACACTTTGAGCGGATCGTTTCCGGTCTTTTCCTGTATAACATCGAAGGCTCCGTAGCAAATACGTTCGGCCGTGCTTTTCTTCCCACCCGACATCAGAATATTCAAAAATTTCCCGACGAGCTTATCCCGATACCGCACATCAGGAAGCGGATCGCGGTGGTCTAAAAATCTAGTCCTTGGCATAAGTCTTTCACTCTCTCGTTACCGGCTGTGATACTCGTTTTACTTGGGACGCTTCGCTCCATACTTCGAGCGACTCTGTTTTCTATCCGCTACACCGACGGCGTCAAGAGCGCCTCTGACGATGTGGTAACGCACGCCCGGCAAGTCCTTCACACGGCCACCGCGCACAAGCACGATGGAATGTTCTTGAAGGTTGTGTCCGACACCGGGGATGTATGTCGTGACCTCCATCCCGTTCGTCAACCGGACACGCGCAACTTTACGCAATGCCGAGTTCGGTTTCTTTGGCGTCGAGGTATAGACACGAAGACAGACGCCGCGCTTCTGCGGGCAGGACTTGAGTGCGGGACTCTTGGTCTTCGCATGCGCCTGCTGGCGGCCTTTTCTGACTAGCTGATTGATAGTCGGCATTAGTACATCACTCTCATCTTCAACACAGTTTGATTATTTTCCATCTCAACTCTTCAAGGGCTGAGCCGGTGGATTGTAGTGACCATTGCTTGCCGTGTCAAGCCTCTCCAAGACCACCTGCCATCATGAGCGAGCAGGCTCTGCCGATCCCGTCGCTGCGCCTTCGTGCACAAGCGCCGCAGCATCTTCCTGACCAACAATCACTGGCTCCGGCTTGGGGCTAATGACAAAGGTGTCCCGATATTCTTCGAAGCCGGTTCCGGCTGGAATCAAACGACCGACAATGACGTTTTCCTTCAGGCCCAACAGGTTATCGACACGCCCGTTGATGGCGGCTTCCGTCAAAACGCGCGTGGTCTCCTGGAATGAGGCTGCCGAGATGAAGCTATCGGTGGTCAATGCCGCCTTGGTAATACCCAGCAATACCGGCTTCCCAAGACCCGGCTGTCCACCCTTCGCCAACACTCGCTCATTCTCTTCGTCAAATAACATCTTACTGACCTGACTGCCTGGCAAGAACTCCGTATCGCCGGGATCTTCGACTCTGACCTTACGCAACATCTGCCGCACAATGATTTCAATGTGCTTGTCGTTGATCGTCACACCTTGCAGCCGATAAACATCCTGCACTTCATCGACGAGATACTTTTGCAACTCGTTCGGCCCCAGCACATCGAGGATGTCGTGCGGATTGGCCGAACCATCCATCAACGGCTCGCCGGCCCTGACCCAATCACCTTCGTGCACGTTGACGTGCTTGCCCTTGGGTATGAAGTATTCCTTCACATCACCCATCTTATTATTGACCAGCACTTTGCGCATGCCCTTCACAAAACCATCGTACGAAATTTCGCCGTCGATCTCGCTGATAACCGCCGTCTCTTTCGGCTTTCTGGCTTCGAACAACTCTGCCACGCGAGGCAGACCGCCGGTAATATCTTTGGTCTTGGTCGTCTCCCGCGGAATCTTGGCCAACACATCACCGGGAGTGACTATCGCCCCCTTTTCGACAAAGATATGGGCCCCGACCGGGAGCAGATACCGAGCCACGTTGGCCGCCGCTGCAACCTTGGCAGTCTTCCCACCCTCATCCTTGATTGATACGCGTGGACGCAACGTCGCGCCACTATGCTCGACGATGACCTTGCGGGAGAGACCGGTGACCTCGTCGAACTCTTCCTTCATAGAGACACCTTCGACGATGTCTCCGTACGCCACCTTACCGCCGACCTCAGTGAGAATGGTCAGTGAGTAGGGATCCCACTCGACCAATTTCTGGCCTACCTCGACGCGACCGCCGTTTTTCACCTTGATCTTGGCGCCATAGACCACGCCATACTTCTCGCGCTCACGCCCCGTCTCGTCGACGATGGAAATCTTGGCGTTCCGGTTCATGACG
>JAABQN010000296.1 GCA_011391455.1 Nitrospiraceae bacterium | reverse complement strand
ACGTTGAGCCTCTGAACGACGAGAGAACGATGCTGGAGGACTTTTTCAGCATCCTGCTAAACCGCGAGGAGCGACGGTGCAAGATGAAGGTCGTTGAAGTCGCTGCCGGCCTTATCCATCGTGAGGGCCGCTACTTGATTGCCCGACGGAATCCTGGTGTGCACTTGGCTGGTTTCTGGGAGTTTCCCTGCGGGAAGTGCGAACCTGGTGAAACATTGGAAGAATGTCTGCGGCGAGAGCTGTTCGAGGAACTGGGTATTCGCATCGATGCGCCGATACCCTTTCAGATCATTCGACACGAATATACGGAAAAAACTGTGGAGCTGCATTTCTTCCATTGTAGGATCGAAGCTGGACAGGCCACAGCCATCGACTGCGCGGAGATTCGATGGGTCTGGCCACATGAGTTGAGAAACTTTGAATTTCCCCCGGCTGATCGCCCGATCATCGAGGCCTTGCAGCGACAGAGCACAGGACCGGTTTTATGAAGGTTGTTCTGGATATAGAGACAATTCAAGCGCCTCGGGAAGAATGGGCGCGGCTGGCGGGGAAGCGCCCGCCAAGCGGCGAATCCGAGCCGCCAGGCGAGGGGTACGATTTGTTTACGGCTGGTGCCGCCGAGGTTCAGCGACGCGCTGAAGATGAACAATATGCGAAGTCGGCCTTTGACGGCACGTTCAGTCAGATCGTCTGTATCGGTCTGTTGGAATTTTCCGATCAGCTCGAGCCGCGTGGGTCGGTGGCCTGGTATGGCGGGGATGAGCGAGAGTTGCTGGGGCAATTCTGGAGCCGTTTGGCTCAGAACCGCCCGACTCTCTTCATCACTCATAACGGTCTGGGCTTCGATCTTCCGTTCCTTAAGAAGAGATCGATCATCCACCAAGTCAAGCCGAGTCTGGACGTCAACCTCGCTAAGTTCCGCACGGAACCGGTGTACGATACGATGGCGATTTGGAGCAATTGGGATACGCGCGGGTGGGTGAAACTCGATGTTCTGGCGCGTGCGCTGAACGTTGAAACTAAGTCGGGCAGTGGGGCGCAAGTGGCTGAGATGTGGGAGAAAGGACAGGGGCTGGAGTTGGCTCGGTACTGCCTACAAGATACCTATGTGACGTATGCCTGTTATTGCCGAATGAATTTTCGCCAGCCCCTGTCCAGTGAAGTCGTTTTACTCCAGCCGGAGTTGCTGAATGTCGATTAACCCGCAGTATTCATGAAGGTTCGTCGCGAAAGCGTGCAGACGCGAAGCGAGACGGGCATTTGGAGGCGTGAAGCCCTGAGGCATACTCGTGCAGTATGTCGAAGGGGTGAACGGCGAGACTGCCCGTCACAGCTGCGTATCCACGCTTGCAGCAGAAGCTTCATGAATATTGCGGGTTAGGGTAGCTTAGCGAGTTCGTGCCGCCTGGGCCGGTTTCTTCTTCGCTGCCGGTTTCCCGGACACCTTGGTCAACCGGAGTGCTTGCATCTCCTCGTCGCGGTCCCGGAGTTGGCGTTTCATCCATTCCGCTTCCTTGCGCAGCATGCTGATTTCTGTTTCCTTCTTGATGAGCGCATCTCGTACTGTTTTTATTTCACTGAGTCTCTGAGCCGTCAATTCAGCGTCCCCCGACTCCTGGACCGTACTGTCGGAAACCGCCTGCGCTTTTGACTGGGCAGTTGGAAGGGCCGACGTAGCTTTTGCCATTGAGAGGGAAGCCGGCATTGGGGCCTTGGCCATTGCATGGTAGTCGATGACCAGTGTCATGGCGCCTGTTTCACCGTTGGAGGCATAAACCGGAGCTGGTTCGGTGCGTGCAGCCGACTCTGGCATCAAACCAATCGGCTCAGTACCTTTCTTAACGGTCAAGTGGATCGACTCCTTCATCACGTAAAGACTGCCCGTGGTGGGTTCAGAGCCTGACCCTGCCGATGAGGATATGTGGAACCCAACAAGCTGTTCGGGTTTCGCCTTTGATAACCCTTGTGTGAGCAGGGGAGAGAGAAACTCTACATCCTCATCGCTGAAAATTCTCATCGGCTTGCTGCCACCAGCGGACATTCTCGAAGATCCAGTCAGGCTGTCATTGACATATAACCCTTTCACGATCTTTGTAATGGTCTGTTGATCGATTACAGCCGGATGGCTGGCTTCAAACGACCAATCGGACACTTCTTCCAAGTAGACGCTGTTATTTGGATTCTGTGCAACCTTCGTCCCACTGGCGCAACCGCTGATGAGGAGGGCACAGGCGGCGATTCCGACGAGGCTCTGCATGACCGGATGCTGCACATTCGTTAATGAGAGATAGCTTTTCATCGCGACTCTCCTTCTTTCGGATTTGGTGGTGTATTACCCGTGGCGAGAGCAAGTATCGTTGTCCTAGGTAACTACCAGATTCCCAGGCCCATCAGTGCCATGCTCAGTGCAATCCATCCGAAGAGTCCCAGCGCAATGATGGTTTCCAGGCTGAGGGTTATGCTTTTTTTTTCTTTTGCGCTGTGGTCTTGATTCTCGGTCATCTTCATCTCCAAGGAGTGAGAGTAATGTGTTAGTGCCT
>JAABQN010000295.1 GCA_011391455.1 Nitrospiraceae bacterium | reverse complement strand
CAGAGCCTCGTTTATTCGTCTCTCGTCCGAAGAAAAATCATATGGCGTATAGCCCTAGATGACGATGCCCTTCATGCTCCATCGCGCTCTGATTCGGGCTCATGCGCTCCAGCGGCCATTTCGCACGTTGCTCAGCATTGCCGGAGTGGCACTGGGGGTGCTGGCCTCCGTGGCTATCGGAACGGCGAATATTCAAGTGCTGCGCTCCTTCGAGCATGCCGTCACGACAGTAGCTGGCCCTGCCACATTGGAAATTGCAGGCCATGATCTTGGAGTGGATGAAGCTGTGATCACGGCTGTCCGTACGGTCGATGGAGTGGTGAGCGCTGCTCCGGTCATCGAAGAATCGGTTGTGTTTACCCAGGGGGAGGCGCGTGGCCAGGCGCTTCAAATATTGGGACTGGATTTGCTCGCGGAGGTTGGAACGCGTGGATTTCAGATATCGCAGGCGGAAACGAACGATGCGCTGGAGGCGCTCCTAGCTCCGGATGCTCTGTATCTTGGTCGTCAGGTGGCTGCCGACTGGAAGCTGAAAGTCGGCAGCATTGTTGAGGTGATGGTGGGAGGCCGTCTCGTCAGGCTGCGAGTGGTAGGGCTCATTCATCACGAGGCAGCAGACTCGTCCCTTTGGGATCGTCTTGCCGTCATGGATATCGCTGCGGCGCAGCTCTTGTTTCAATCGATTGGCCGGTTGGATCGAATCGAGCTGGTGACAGCGCCTGATCGAACGCTCGACGACATCATCGTTTCCCTGCGCGCGGTTCTCCCTCCACATATCGTTGTGCAACGACCGGCGCAACGGACCAAACAGGTCGAAAACATGGTCTGGGCCTTCCAGCTCAATTTGTCAGTCATGAGTTGGGTCGGGCTGCTCGTCGGGGTGTTCTTGATCTACAACACAATTGCGTTTGCTGTGGCGCAACGGAGACGTGAGATTGGCATTTACCGCGCGCTCGGCATGACGGAGCGGCGTGTCGCAGGCCTGTTTTTCGTGGAGGCAGGGCTGCTCGGTCTTCTTGGCGGGCTCTTGGGAGGTCTTGGTGGGGTGTGGCTGGCCAGGGGTTTGGTGTCGCTGGTCAGCCGAACGGTCTCAGACCTCTATGCGCCGGTGACCTCTGGCGGGTTGATCTTGTCGATGGATATGGTGACATTGACGGCAGTAGCAAAAGGAGTTCTGCTTGGAACAGTGGTCTCGATGGTGGGAGCCTTGGGCCCCAGTGTGGAAGCCAGCAGGACTGTAACGGTTCGTGCCTTGGCGCCGGGAGATTATGAATCGACGAATCAACTGAGGGCAGGTCTATGGGGGTGGATCAGTCTCGCGTTGTTGGTACTAGCAGGTCTTTGTTCGCTGGTGGGCCCGGTTGGCAACCTACCCCTCTTTGGTTATTTCGCGACGGTCTGTCTCTTAGGGGCGCTCTCCTGTCTTGCGCCGATGTGTATCAAGGCGTTGGGCTGGCGGCCTCTTCGGCGGGACAGCAAGACAATGGTGGTTGGAGGAAGCCTCCGGCTCATCGCGGCAGACCAGGCGGCGCGGCATCCGGGCCGGAATGCAGTGACGGTGTCGGCATTGATGGTGGGATTGGCGATCATGATCGGTGTGGTCGTCATGGTCCGAAGTTTTCGTGACACGGTCGAGTATTGGGTGGATGAGACGGTAATGGCCGATCTCATCGTAGCTCCGCAATCATGGCTCCAGGGGAAGCAGTCAGGGCAGGCCTCGCGGGCCTTGCCGGGAGGGTGGCGTTCGACCCTCTCGGCGATTGACGGCATTGATGTGGTCGATACCTATCGTGACGTGTATGTAGGCGTTGCAGGTCAGCCGGTGGCCTTGGTGTCACGAGATCTTCGACTCCATGCGCAACGTAGCCGGTATCTGATGGTCCATGGAGATTCAAGCGCGGCTCTGCGGCGAGCAGCTGAAACCGGAGGCGCTCTTCTGTCTGAAGTGTTGGCGAGCCGGCTAGGGGTTCGCGAGGGTGACAAGGTTTCGATCACAACGCCGTCGGGACCAGCTGCGGTGCCAGTCGAGGGGATTTTTTACGATTACGCGACCGACGGCGGGAAGATGGTGATGGATCGAACATGGTATCAGCAACAATGGCACGACGACCGGGTGACAGTGTTTTCTGTCTACCTGGCTGCAGGGGCCGATGTCGACCGGGTCAAGCAATCGATCATGACTGAGGTTGCCGGATTGGATGGAATGACACTCCCACCGCTGGTCATCCGAAACCACGAGTTACGGCAGGAGATTCTCGTTCCTTCGTCTTGACCTATGTTCTTGAAGCCATTGCCGTGCTGGTGGCCGTGCTAGGCATCGTGAATACCTTGGTGACGGCCGTGCTGGAGCGCCGTCGTGAATTTGCCGCGTTGCGGGCTATCGGCGCCAGCACGAGGCAGGTGGAACGATTAGTATTGTGGGAAGCGGCCTATCTTGGGTTGATCGGAGCTGCCTTGGGCGTTGCAGGGGGCTTGCTGCTCGCCCTGCTACTCATCCACGTGATCAATAAACAATCCTTTGGCTGGACGATTCAGATGACG
>JAABQN010000294.1 GCA_011391455.1 Nitrospiraceae bacterium | reverse complement strand
TGGTCGATCGGTACTTAGAGTTCTTGCAGGCCCATGATGAGGCCAGTTACGTGCAGGGCGAGCTGGACTTGACCGAGGGGGATATGCAGCGGATACGCCGCATGTACGAGCGCACCATGGCGAAGGTCACCGATGTCTACGAGGTGGAGGCCTACTACCAGACGCTCAAGACGCGCGAACTCGAAATCCACAATGCGAAGGCTGTCGCGTTGGAAAAGGTACGGGAGGTGGTGGGTGTACCGGTCGCCGATCTGGCCCGGCTCACGAAAGAAGAGTTGCCGCTGGTTCCGGGGGAGTCCGACCAGTGGGTGGCCGACGCGGTCACGCGTCATCCGGCGATTCGCGCGTTGCACCACGCGATGGACGCGTCCGCCAAGGCCATTGCCAGTCAGTGGGCTAACCATCTCCCACAGTTGTCCCTGCAGATGTCCGGTATCTATGCCAAGAATGGCGGGTTCGACAACCGTCAGCTTGACCCGTACACGGTCGGGACCTTGGGATTGCAGCTCAGTGTGCCCTTGTTTTCCGGTGGAAGCACGAAAGCCGCGGAACACGAAGCCGTCGCCCGCTTCGAAATGGTGAAGTACAAGCACATGGAAAAGCAACGCGAGATCGAACGGGAGACGAGGACCGCGTATCTGAGTGCCCAAACCGGGTACTCCCGCATTGCCTCGACGGCGCGAGAGGTGGGGGCCCGAGTCAAGGCGCGGGACGGTCAGCAGCGGGGCTACGAGTTGGGAGCCTCCACGATTGTGGCCCTGCTGGAAGCGAAAAAGAATCTCTTAAAATCCCGTTTCGGACACGCCAGGGCCCGCTACGACTATATACGATCCTTGGTTGCGTTACGGGTCTGGGGTGGGACCTTCACGCGTACGGATATGGAGGAAATCAACAGTTGGTTGGCACAGAGCTGATGGCCGTCCATCAGAACGTGGCCAAGCGATCAGCATCCCCGCTGAGTTCTCACACGTCAAACAGGCGTGCGAATCCTCTAACCGATTCCCCCCCCCCGCTCCAAGAACCACCACATTCAGATCCTCGGAGTATATGAACTGAGTAATGCGTCAGGAGACATTTTGTTCTGAACGGTTTTCCTGTCACCCACCCACCGCGTCCGGTCCTTGTCTCTCGTTGAAAGCCCGAACGTATCACGTCTCACGTTTTACGTTTCACGGGAAGAGGGATGCGTCGTTTGTGTTAGGAGCCTGTCCGACATGGCCGTTCTACTGCGGCGAACGATCCGCGACCATCTGCGTCGTTCTCGGCCCAGAAAAATCCTCAATGTATTCAGAACAAAACATAGGGGTCGGGAGTCTTTTTAGGAAAGCCCAGCCTCGCCAGCCGCCCACCGCGTCCGGTCCTCGTCGTTCGTGAAGCGTCGTTCGTCTCTCGCGATCGAAGGCGTCAGCGGTCAGCTTTTAGCCATCACCGCCTTTAATCGCATCTCGTCTCTTACTGAAAGCTCGAAACGTTTCACGTTTCACGAGAGGAAAGCCCCACCCGCCATACGTCAGGGTTTATTGACTGCAACATATGAGCCTGCTATCATTCTGCTATCATGAGGGCAGGGGTGAGATGGGAAGGAGGGAACTATGGCGCAAGTGCTTGTCCGGCAGCTGAATGACAAGGTGGTTGATCGTCTGAAAAAGCGGGCGAAGGAGCACGGAAGGTCGCTGCAATCTGAGGTAAAGACGATTTTGGAAGATGCCGTGCCTGACTATGAGCGTGCGTGGAAACGGATTGATTCACTTCGGTTGAGATTGAAGCGGTCGAGCAGGAAATTCAGCAACAGCTCTGATCTCATCCGTGAGGATCGAGACCGGTGAGTCGATATGTGGTGGATGCCAGTGTGGCTATCAAGTGGTTCATCCCTGAAATTCACTCCGAGGCCGCGCTCCAGGTGCGACGTTCAGGCGTTCGGCTCCATGTTCCCGCATTGATGACGCTGGAACTCGGCAACGTGCTTGCCAAAAAGATTCGCCGAGGGGAGCTCACTCGGGCCGAAGGCGATGTGGTCCTGAAGGAGTTGAAGCATCTCCCGCTCCAGCGTCATGCGGATGAACGGCTCTTTCCCTCGGCCTATCAACTTGCGTTGGATACTCGACGAAGTGTGTATGACTGCCTCTACCTTGCCTTGGCCGAAGCGGTCGATGGAATTATGATCACGGCGGATCGTAAATTCTATTCGTCGCTTACGGGAGGCACATATGGCAGGCGAGTATTGTGGGTTGAAGACCTGCCACGTTTGACGTAATCCCCCCCCCTCTCCGCCGGCCGCCCACCGCATCCGATCCTTGTCGCTCGCGAAGCGTCGTTCGTCTTTCGTCTCTCATAAATTCCTGAAACGCTTTCCCGGGAACGCGCTCTCGGGCGAGTTCATAATGAACGGTTACGAATGATGTGAGCTAGCTCTTTGTGGCGGTCAGGTCATTGACCAGGGTACGGAAGGTCTCATTTTTCATGAACCGCTGAAAGGATGAGTCCTGGCGTGGATCGGGCATCCCTTTTTCTCCAGGATTCTGATTCTTGCGATAGCGAAACGC
>JAABQN010000293.1 GCA_011391455.1 Nitrospiraceae bacterium | reverse complement strand
ACGACCTGGACACCGAACCCTTCATAGATCGCCCGCGCGCCTCGAAGGCTCCCATCGCCACCCAGAATGACCACCGCAGCATCTTTCAGAAATGGCGCACGATGCCGTATTGCCGCCTGTTGAACCTGTTCCTCCTTAAAATCCTCAAAACGGCTGCTGCCGATGGGACTGCTCGCATGGCTGCTCATCCCGCGCGTATCCTCTTCGGTCACAGCTTCAATCCAATTGTTCGCGAGCCCCAGGAACCCATGTCGGACGAAGTGAACATCCAGGCCGAATCGGTTGCCTGCCACGCGCAACTCTTTCAGTGCGGCGCCGGCGCCGGCGAAGTCTCCTCCGGAGACTAACGCTACGATCCGTTTGATCTGTCCAGGTTTCAGCGCAACCCGATCCTTCCGCACCCGTTCGACCGCGACCCAGGATTCCCGCGAAGCCTTCTCCCGCTCCGACAGCCCAACTGCCGTGGAATAGCCCGACAATCGCCCCTTTTCGACCGCCAGGAGGACGACATTGTCTTGACTCTCTTTATAGTCGCTGAATTCGGTAAAGGCTTCATGAAACGGGCGCGGGTCTAAATAGATCATAAGAGCCCGCAACGTGGAACTGTGCGTATACAGACAGGCCACTTTGCCCTGATTGGCTTGGCCCAGCTTATGAAGCCCGTCGATGACATCGACATAGAGATCGAAAAACGAATTGCCGCCGGGATAACAATACAGCGGATCTTTGATCAGTCGTTTAGCAACAGGGACATCGACCCCGAAAATCTTGGCGAGTTCCTGGACCTCCACCGTTTTTTCCACACCGGTGATCCACCCAAAGTCCGACGACTCCAATGCAGGCGCATAATCGGGTTCACGAGAAGGGAGCGGGTCTCGGACGAGCGCGGCAACCACACGGTCAAAGAGCTGCCGGGTGTTGGGACTCCGGGTAATGAAGTGGAGAAACGTGCGCGGATCCAGGTAATTGGACAAATGGAGAAAGTCCAATTGCTGTCCGACCACGCCGACCATCCGGGCCAGCGCGGCCCCGACAGCGTCAGCCCGTGGCACGCCTCGCTCCTGATCCAGTTGATTCGCCAAGCGGCGCCCGACCCGATGCGTTTTACTCTCCACGCGAGAGATGCCGTGGCGCATCGTAAAGAGCAGTGTGCGATCGCCCAGATCGCGGGGCAACAGCCAGAATTGCTCATTACCCAGATCCAGCACGATGCGCCCTTCTGCCAATTGCGGCGTGAGCTGCGTACGCGGGACAATCGCTACCGGACGGCGCTGGGTCGGCTTCAACACCGACCCGATCGGCGCCCGCAATAAGGGCTGGAGCTTCCCCTCCGCCAGTAAACAATTCCAGGCGGCAAAAAATATCAGAGCATCGCCGGCACAGGCGTCATCAATGACGGCTTGTCTTGCCGCCCGGTAGGCGTCTGCTCCTGGGAATCCATTTTGGGCCGCTTGGACAAAGGCCTCGATCTTCGTCATGGCGATACGGGATTGTCGGGCCCGGTCGTTCGAGGGAGCGAGAGCGGCGGGCAACTCCGCTCCGTCGCCTGACGGGCTTCGCGCGAACTGTTCGCCATAGGCCAGCAGGCCTTCAATCGTCACGAAATTCAGCGGATCTGTGTTACTCTCCATACTCCCTTTTATCCCCCGTATGCTTTGCGCCACCGCACCTCGGTGGCGGGCATGAACAAACCTTAACGGGAGCATCATTGAGTGTCCGTCACATCTTGTCAAGAGCTGAGGAACGTAAGATGCGAAAAGCCAAGATCGTCTGCACAATCGGTCCCGCCTGTGATTCGTTGTCGATGTTGGATCGACTGATCGAGCACGGGATGGATGCCGCTCGGTTGAATTTCTCTCACGGCACCCATGAATCTCACGCAGCGGCCATCAAGGCGATCCGACAGGCCGCAGAACACCGGCACAAGGCGGTCGCGATAATCCAGGATCTGCAAGGACCACGCATTCGAGTGGGCGAACTGGCCGCTGAAGGAATCGAGGTGGGAGCCGGCCAGTTGGTGCGCTTACAGGCGATGCTCGCGCAAGCAGACGGCCAACTCGGCGTGCAATCCATTTCGCGGCCTGCAGTACCAGAAATCCCCGTGACCTATCAGTTCTTCGCGCGCGACATCCGGCCAGGCGCCAGGATTCTGATTAACGACGGACTCGTTGAACTGGTGGCCGATCGCATCATCGGCGGTTCCGTCGAATGCACCGTCACCACAGGCGGTAGAATCACGTCGCATAAGGGAATCAACCTACCAGGCACCCTGGTCAGTGCTCCCACGCTCACCGACAAAGATCGGGAGGACATTCGCTTCGGAATCGCGCAGGGCGTGGATTATCTCGCGCTCTCGTTTGTCAGAGGGCCAGAGGACATCGCGGCAGCGCGGAAATTTGCCGTCGAATGCGGCAGGGAATTACCGATCATCGCTAAGATCGAACGGGCGGAAGCCGTGATCTCGCTGGACGCGATCTTGGAGCAAGCAGACGGCGTGATGATCGCCCGTGGCGACCTAGGCGTCGAAATGGACCCAGAAACCGTG
>JAABQN010000292.1 GCA_011391455.1 Nitrospiraceae bacterium | reverse complement strand
GCCTAACCAGAAGATGGCGATTGCCGCGAATATCATCGAAAAGAAATTTACCCGTATTTGGACCGACTATACGGCGCATACATTCAGCTTCGATCCCGAAAAGGATGTGGTGAATCTTGCCTTGTTGGAGGGTGGAGAACGCCCGGATACCTCGCCGATATGCCCCATTACGGAGTCATCCAGTCGCTATGCTTTCGTGACGCTGCGGGGAGGTGGGCTATTCGTATTCGATGTCACCACCACGCCGATGAGCCTTGTGGCCACACTCAACAATAATGAGATCCATCCTGCCGGCTGTGGCGGCATTCAGGTCGGCGAGACGATGTATGTCAACTCCGGTGGCGGCTGGCCGATCGCGCCTCTCTCCTACGATATCTATGCCCTCGATCTATCCACCCTTCCCAAATCTGTTTCAGCCAAGTTGGTGTCTTCACGGGATGATCAATTTGCCGACTCCCATGGGATGGCCGCGGTCGGACGTTATGTCTGGAGTGCCGACCGAGCAGGAAACAATATCGAAATCATCGATACGGTCTCAAACTTGAGCGTGGGCGCGATCGATCTGGTGACGGATGGGAACAAGGACCCAGCTCCTGATCTCTTGGAGAATGCACCGGACAATCAGTATGTGTTCGTCGGGCTGCGCGGTCCTACCCCGCTTACAGGGAATGACAAGACGCATCACAATGCCAAAGGGACGATTCCCGGTGTCGGCGTCATTCACGTGGATGGCGGAGGGAAGGTCGGTCACTATAAGGGGCAGGCGGTCGTCACGAATATGAAAGAGGGAAAAGAAACCGCTGATCCCCACGGGATCGCCATCCGGAAGTAACATTGCTCTTAAGTCACAGCGCGAGGCTGCGGCATTGTCGCCGCGGCCTGGTGTGAGGACAGATGAGATGCTGTTGTTGATGAGAACATCACCGATACGACGCGGAGCTAACCGTTCAGGTTCTGTGGGTGCCGGTTTTGGGCTGGCAGTCTTGTGCCTCACGTTGGGGGCCTGCGCAGGAGTGGATTCGAGAGGCGATCTGCCAACCGTGGCGTCGGTGGATCTCTCTCGCTATGCCGGCACCTGGTATGAAATTGCACGGCTTCCAATGTGGTTTCAGCGTCACTGCGTGGACTCCAAGGCGATGTATTCCAGCCGTCTTGATGGCGCAATTGGTGTGCGCAATGAGTGTGTAACGGATACCGGCAAAGTTGAGCAGGCGGAAGGTGTGGCGACGGTGGTCGATGCCAAGACGAACGCACGACTCACGGTGGTTTTCGACAACTGGTTCGCGAGGCTGTTTGGCTCATCTCGCGACGGGAATTATTGGATTCTCGATCTCGATCCAGAGTATCACACCGCGATGGTTGGGACTCCGGATCGTCGATTCCTCTGGATCCTGTCCCGGACCCCTCAGCTGGAGGAGCCTACCTATCGGCGTCTGGTCGAGCGAGCCCAGCAGTTGGGTTATCCGGTGTCGGACCTCATTCGAGCCAGGCGTTCCGTCTCTTCGTAACGGATCACAGCGTACCCCTCCCCCAAGTACCAGCAGTCTATTCGGCTTGGAGAATACCTCATGTCCTTGACTTCCTATAACAATGTGCCGGTTCCTCCGTTCATGTACGGCACGGCGTGGAAAAAAGAGGCCACGACGGAGTTGGTGCAGTTAGCCGTGGCGGCGGGTTTCACAGCTATCGATACGGCCAACCAACTGATTCATTACCAGGAAGCGTTGGTAGGGGAGGCTCTACTGACTCTCGTGCAGCAAGGGGTCACGCGAGATCGTCTGTTTCTCCAGACCAAGTTTACGCCGACGAATGGCCAGGACCATCGCACTCCCTACGATGTTTCGGCTAATCTCACCACCCAAGTGACTCAGTCCTTTGACAGCTCGTTGGCCCACCTGCACACCGACTATCTTGACTCCTATGTCTTGCACGGCCCCTATCAGCGGCAGGGATTGGGCACTGCGGACTGGGAAGTGTGGGCCGCCATCGAAGGACTCTATCGGTCAGGAAAAACGAAAATGATCGGTATCAGCAACGTCACGGCTGAGCAACTCACCCAGCTCTGTGCCAAGGCGGCGGTGAAGCCCATGATGGTGCAGAACCGCTGTTATGCCGCACTTGGATGGGACAAAGAGGTGCGGGCGATCTGCCGGGCCCATGGCATCATCTATCAAGGCTTTTCGCTCTTGACTGCGAATCAAGGAATCTTTGCTGAACCAGCCATTCGGGCCATCGCTCAACGATTGGGGGCCGGTCTCGCACAAGTCGTCTTTCGGTTCGCGATGCAGGTCGGGATGCTCCCCTTGACCGGCACCACGAATCCGCAACATATGAAAGAAGATCTTCAAGCCGAACAGGTCACCCTCACCGCTGAAGATATGCGGTTGATCGAAACAATCGGGATGTAACCTGCAGGATGCTGAAAAAGTCCGCCAGCGGCGTTCTCACATCGCTCAGAGGCTCAACGAGGGTTTCCCGGAAGTCGGAAGCACTGGAGGGGCTTTTCCGTTCGCCAAGACCTGTTGCAAGGGCGAACGGCCCCACGAAGTGCG
>JAABQN010000031.1 GCA_011391455.1 Nitrospiraceae bacterium | reverse complement strand
GGCTGAAAAATACGGCTGCATCGCCATATTTTGCGAACCATCGATCCGCCAACTCAATGTCTTTTTTCGACACCAACACATAGGGACCATATCGCTCGACGAAGGGCCGACCGCCCCACACACCGGCATAGTAGGCGACAACCGACCCGGCAACGTTCCCAATAGCCCCGGCTAATGTCACACCCAGCATCGTGAACTGTCCCGTCGCCACGAGATACCCGGCAAAGGGCATGATGATTTCACTGGGCAATGGAATACAGGCGCTCTCAATGGCCATGGTGATGAAAATGCCGGTGTAGCCGAATGTCGAGATCATCGACACGATAAACCGGCTCAGCTCTGAAATGATCGCTTCAATCAAACTCCCCACGGCCCTAGCTCCTCTGCTTACCCTTCAGCTTCGATCGTGAATCCACCCTGCGCACACCTTGTCGTCGCCCCGTTTCCCACTTTCGGAATCGATCCAACACCCCATGGTTCGTCGTATCGAGGTGAATAGGGGTGAGCGAAACCGCCCCCTGCTCAAGCGCCTCATGGTCGGCATCCTTGCTTCGGCTCCACGACACACGGACCCCGGCAATCCAATAGTAGGTCCTGCCATGCGGATCGACCTTTTCAATGATTGGATTCTCGAAACGCCTGCGGCTGAGACAGGTGATTCGAACCCCGGTGATCGACCTGAACGGCCGATTTGGGATATTCAGATTCACCAGTGTTTCGTCCGGCAGACCTTCTTTCAAAATCAAGCGCGCGATACGAACGGCATATCGAGCCCCGGCGTCGAAATAAAAATGTTCCTGCCCCTCCTGTGACACGGCCATCGACGGAACACCGAGAATCGTTCCTTCCATCGCTGCCGAGACAGTCCCGGAATACAACACATCGTCGCCAAGGTTCACACCTTTATTGATTCCCGACACGAGTAGATCGGGTGGCGCCGGCAAAAGCTTCAATACGGCCAGGTTCACGCAATCGACCGGCGTGCCGCTGACAGCGTAGACCCTCACCCCCCGCTGCTGCACTCGCAGCGGTTTATGGAGCGTCACCGCATGCGCTGCCGCAGTCCGCTCACGGTCCGGCGCGACCACCCAGACCTCTCCCACTTTCGACAGGGCTTTGGCGAGCGCCGTCAAACCAGGCGAATGAATCCCATCATCGTTCGTAACCAATATGCGCATGGGTTCGTCAGGAACAAAAAGAGCTGCACAGGGCAGCTCCAGCAACCAGACTGAGGTTAAGATTGAGGTTGGAGTCACCTCAACCTTAGCCTTCTAAGAAATTGGTCGGGGCGAGCCGATTTGAACGGCCGACCACTCGCACCCCAAGCGAGTACGCTACCGGGCTGCGCCACGCCCCGACGGGCTCTATTCAATTTCACCGTCGCCCGCATTGTCTCCTTGGAAGCGGCTGGAATGCAACCGGTTCGCAACAGATGCAGCGGGACTGTTGTCAGTCGGAATGCGACTCCAACACTTTGAGAATGGCCTGGAGATTCCCTCGCAGCTTCTGCGCGAGTTCTTTGGGGCCCACCCGTTGGTGTGCGACCCGGCCGCGCCTGGCCCAATACCGTTTGACACCGGCAAGCGTATGCCCTTCTTCATAGAGCATCCGCTTGATCTCCAGCACGGTTTCGACTTCCCGTTTGACATAGAGCCGCTGATTTCCACGGCTTTTCTTCGGCTTGAGAAACGGGAACTCTGACTCCCAAAATCGCAACACGTAAGCCGGTAGCTTGGTAATCTGGCTGACTTCGCCGATTTTATAAAAAACCTTGCTGCCCAGCCTGGGCTCGTTCCCCATGACCGGTCCTCGTGGTGGGATGAGTTAAGGTGATTGAACGAACTATGAATTGACGTACTTCTTAAACACTTGACTGGGACGAAAGGTCACCACACGACGAGGCGTGATGCCTATTTCTTCTCCGGTTCGAGGGTTCCGGCCCTTCCGCGCCCCTTTGCTGCGCACCACAAAGTTTCCGAACCCGGCGATCTTGACCGACTCTCCCTTATGCAACACTTCTTTCAACATATTCAGCACAAGTTCGACAATATCCGCCGCTTCATTTTTTGAAATACCGACCTGCTTGTAGATTTCGTTCGCGATATCTGCCTTTCGCATGCTTTCCCCTCCGACAACCGCACACACTTCTTGAATGATGGTCTCTGTACCTACTACGAACGATTAGCAGTTTTGCTATAAGTTACGTGAGGTTATACAACCTGTCAAGAAGAAAGATGCCGGATCGGATGTCCCGTTCATTCGTCTTTGACAAGCAACTTGTACTCGATGCTGTCCGCCAGCGCTTGCCAGCTCGCTTCCATGATGTTCTCGGACACGCCGACAGTGCCCCATTTATCCTTCTGATCGCCTGATTCGATCAACACCCGAACCTTGGACTCAGTCCCGCGATTGGCCGACAGCACTCGCACTTTGTAGTCAAGCAGTTTGACTTCTTGGAGTTGAGGGTAGAACTTTTCCAACGCTTTCCGCAACGCATGGTCGAGCGCATTGACCGGACCCTCTCCGACTGCTGCTGCATGTTCCACTACCGCGCCGACCTTGACCATCACGGTGGCCTCTGAAGACGAGGCGCCATGATCGTGTTTTTTTTCGACAATGACCCGAAAACCCAAGAGTTGGAACGAGGGCCTGTGTGTTCCCATCGCTTTCCGCATGAGCAACTCAAAGGAGCCTTCCGCCGCCTCAAACTGGTAACCCTCGCTTTCACGCTCCTTCAAGGTATCGATCAGTTCCTGCAACTTGGCGTGGCCCTTGTCCAATTTGATTCCGTAGGCCTCGACTTTCTCCCGCAACCCGCTGCGACCCGCCGCATCCGACACCAACACACGCTGGCGGTTGCCGACCAACTCCGGGGCAACATGTTCATAGGTCGCGGGATTCTTGAGCACCGCATGGATATGGACCCCGCCCTTGTGGGCGAACGCCGAATCTCCCACATAGGGCTGGTGCTTATTGGGCATGAGGTTCGCGATCTCGGTCACGAATCCCGAAACCCGTTTGAGATGGCTCAAACGATCATTCAAAGCCGGACGTTTCATCTTCAGTTCGAGATTGGGAATAATCGAACAGAGATTGGCATTGCCGCACCGTTCGCCGATCCCGTTAATCGTCCCTTGCACTTGCACGACCCCGGTTTCGATCGCCACCAGCGAATTTGCGACGGCCATTTCGCAATCGTTGTGGGCATGAATCCCCAGGGGCACCGCGCATTCCCGCCGAACGACCCGGCAGATATCTTTGATTTCCCAGGGCATCGATCCGCCGTTGGTGTCGCAGAGAATCACCCGTTCGGCTCCGGCCGCAACGGCGTGACGAATGGTCTCCAGCGCATAGTCCGGATTGGTCTTGTATCCGTCGAAGAAATGCTCCGCATCGTAGAACACCCTCCGGCCTTTCGAGCGAAGATGGGCCACGGAATCGCTGATGAGTTCGAGATTCTTCGCCAGGGAAATGCCGAGCGCGTCGGTGACGTGCAACGACCAGGTTTTTCCAAAGAGCGTGATGATCGTCGTCTCTGCGTCCAGCAACGCCCGGATATTCGGGTCCTTTTGTACCGCGTTGCTCGATTTTCTCGTCGCCCCGAATGCCACCACCGTCGCCGTCTGCAACGGAACGGTCTTGATTATCCGAAAGAACTCGATGTCTTTCGGGTTCGCCCCGGGCCATCCGCCTTCAATGAACTGCACGCCCAGCCCATCCAATTGTTGTGCGACCCGCACCTTGTCTTCAGCCGAGAAACTGACATCTTCGGCCTGGGCTCCATCCCGTAAGGTCGTGTCATAAATCTCCAGCGTTGCCTGGAGGGCGGCTGACGAAGACGCGCCGGACGACGCAGCCTGAACCGGCTTGCCTTGAGATGATCGTGGAGATGAAGATTTTCGAGCCATAGAGGAGACGATACCAGGAGCAGAACAACCCTGTCGAGACTCACGTCGTCGAAATCCGCTATTTCACGCTTCGGTTCCCTGCCGGCGACTGATCCAACCCGAACGCGGTATGGAGCGAGCGCATCGCGAGTTCAGCATACTTCTCATCGATGACACAGGAGATCTTGATCTCCGACGTGCTGATCATGAGAATATTCACGCCTTCCTGCGATAAGACTTCGAACATCTTGGCGGCGACGCCTGAATGAGAACGCATCCCGACGCCGACCAGCGAGACCTTCGCAATCGCCTCGGTGACGGCAACCGATTTGGCATCGATACCTTTCGCCACGTCCTGAATCAGCGGCAAGGCCTTTTTGATGTCTGCCCGCGGAATCGTGAAGGAAATGTCCGTCATGCCCGACTGACTCATGTTCTGGATAATCATATCGACATTGATGTTGGCCTTGGCCACCGGCCCAAAGAGTTTGGATGCAATGCCCGGCTTGTCCGGCACGCCCACAATCGTGATCTTGGCCTGATTCCGATCGCCGGTCACTCCCGATACCGCAACCGCTTCCATGTCCTCATCTTCACGCGTCACGAGCGTCCCCTTTCCTTCATTGAAGCTGGAGTTCACCTCCACCGGCACGTTGAACTTCGCGGCAAACTCGACGGAGCGGCTCTGCAGCACTTTGGCGCCCAAACTGGCCATTTCCAGCATTTCCTCATAAGCAATCTTGTCGATTCGTCGAGCCGCCGGCACAATGTTGGGGTCCGACGTGTAGACCCCGTCGACATCGGTAAAGATGATGCACCGATCGGCCTTCAGCGCCGCCGCCAATGCAACGGCTGTGAGATCGGAGCCTCCGCGCCCCAACGTCGTGACGTCCGATTGCTCGTTAATCCCTTGAAACCCGGCAACCACTGGAATGACCCCGTTGAGCAGGGCCTCGCGGATTCGATCGGCGCTCACCCGGGTGATACGCGCTTTCGTATGGGCACTGTCGGTCATGATCCCGACTTGGCGTCCCGTAAAGGATTGGGCATCGAGTCCCCGCGCCCGCAGGGCCATCGACAATAAGGCGATGGTCACCCGCTCTCCGCTCGACAGCAACATGTCGAGTTCCCGATCGTCCGGCAGCGGCGCGACTTCGTGGGCCAACCGAAGCAATCGATCCGTTTCTCCGCTCATCGCGGACAAGACGACCACGACGCTATCGCCATCCTTGTGAGCCTTCTCGACACGGTCCGCCACACGGTGGATCCGCTCGACCGTGCCCACCGACGTCCCTCCATATTTTTGGACTATCAGCGCCACGACCGTCAGGATCCTTTTGCGAACAGTCGCACAACGAACTTCGTCGCATCGCGAGGAGGCACGCCCGAGGCTCTAGCATCGGCTTCGATAAATCTCCGTACGGACTCGGCGGAGGGGGCTGCCGCACTATCACGATAGGCAAAGAACCCAGGATCTTCTGCCGTCTGACCATGATGTACGTTACCCGAGTTGCAGACGGCCACGATGCGATAGGCGCCCAATTTGGCCAGTCCTTCGAGTAGCGGCCCCACCAGCTCGCGATCGACCGCTTCGATCCCCTTCACCTTGGCCGCAACATCAGACCCGTAGACGACCTCATCCGGTAACTTCACATGCACGTAGGCGAAATCATGTTTCTTCAGTTCGTCCAGGACAACCGCCGCGTGAGTGCGAAGATCCGCACCGGCCAATCGCGCGCCGTCTACGGCTTCGAGCCCGGCCATGATGCCGAGTCCGCGATGGACATCGTTCGGTGAAACCACCACACCGGACACTTTCAATCGCTCAGAGAGGCTTGGCCAAAGAATGGCCTTGCCTTGTCCCCAGAGCCAGAGACAATTGGCTGGCTTCTGCCCAGCTCCCAACCGTTCATCGTTGAGGGGATGATCCCGCAAGATCTGAAACGACGCGTCCATGAGTTTCCAGAGAAAATCGGACCCGTCTCCCGTCGGCAACACATCGGCGATCGGCCGGCCGACCAATAATTGTGGATCGGTGCAAACCGCTCGCGACTTCCCGCCGACCCAGACCATGAGATGCCGGTGGCCTAAGCCTTGGTAGAACTGAATCATCTCAGACCCGAGCTGCTCATTGATCGCCTCGATCAATTCACGGGCTTCTTCGGTCGAAATCAGGCCTGCGGTCGCATCATCCATGACCACGTGCGGTCCGAGCTTCTTGATCTCGTTCAGTCCGCCTTTACTCATAGATTGGGCGTCCGCCCGCAGCGTGACCATCGTACAGCGATAGGCCACATCATGCTCACCGATGGCCACCCCCAAACTGGCGGCTTCGAGCGGACCGGGCCCCTGATAATATTTCTTGGGATCGTACCCGAGTATGGCGGTTCCCATCAGCCCGTTCCCCTGCCGCACATTCTCAGGCGCCGCGGCCAAGAGCCCAAGCTCTCCACCTTGCGCAAGGCGATCCAGGTGAGGGGTCGAAGCCGCCTGTAGAGGAGTCCGCCCGCCTAATTCCTTCCGGGGATGGTCTGCCATTCCATCGGCATGGAGAATCACGTGTTTCATAGAAGCCCTGCGCTCATTGTGTCTACACCCTTAAAAGACGAGCGACATCCTCCCGCGTCGCTCTAACGGTTTTCGGTTGGGCCGAGACGCTGATGGCTGTGTCGGCATCTTTCAATCCATGGCCGGTCAAGGTACAGACTACGATCTCGCCTTCACGCAACCCACCCTGCTGACTCAACTTCATCACGCCGGCAACCGATGCGGCGGACGCCGGCTCGCAGAAGACCCCCTCCGTCGCCGCCACCGCCCGATAGGCCTGGAGAATCTCTTCGTCGGTCACCGAATCGATCGAGCCTGAAGATTCCTTCACGGCAGTCAAAGCCGCTTCCCAGCTGGCCGGATTGCCGATCCGGATCGCCGTGGCCACAGTCTGCGGATTCTCCACGATGCGGCCAAGCACGATGGGCGCGGCACCGGCTGCCTGAAACCCAAGCATGCGAGGCAGCCTCGTAGATTGATTGGCCGCACGGTATTCCCGGTACCCCTTCCAATAGGCGGTAATGTTGCCGGCATTCCCAACCGGCAACACATGAACGGTCGGGGCATCGCCGAGCTGATCGCAGACTTCCATCGCGGCGGTTTTTTGCCCCTCGATCCGATAGGGATTGATCGAGTTGACCAGCTCGATGTGGTAGGTCACCGACAATTCTTTGACGATGGTCAAGGCCTGGTCGAAATTTCCTTCGACCTGGATGACTGTGGCTTGATGCATCATGGCCTGGGACAGTTTCCCCATCGCAATCTTCCCGGCAGGAATCAACACATAAACCGCCAATCCCGCCCGCGCGCCATAGGCTGCAGCGGAAGCGGAGGTATTCCCCGTAGAAGCGCAGATCACCGCCTTGGCGCCGGATTCAACGGCCTTTGAGATGGCCATCGTCATGCCACGATCCTTGAAGGATCCGGTCGGATTCATGCCTTCGAATTTGAGATAGAGATCAATGCCTGGGGCGATCTGCTTCGCCAGTCGCGTCGCCCTGATGAGCGGAGTGTTGCCTTCTCCGAGCGTCACCGCGGGGGTCTGGTCTGTCACCGGCAGAAACTTTCGATATTCTTCGATCACACCTTGCCAAGGATTCATCGCATTACTCGTCCTTACCCTCGACCCGGATCAAGGTGGTGGGCTCGGAGATGAAGGCCATGCGATTGATCGCGCGCAATGCCGTTTGTACATCGCGCTCTGTGGCGGTATGGGTCTTGATCACAACCGGCACCGTTTGCCCTTCGCGGCGCCCCTGTTGGAGGACGGACGAGATACTGATGCCGCACCGGCCCAGCTCCCCTGCAATTTGCGACAAGACACCGGGGCGGTCCAATACCATAAATCGGAGGTAGTAGAGCGAGCTGATTTCTTCCATCGTCCGCATCCGGAGCGGCCGGCGCTGGTCCTGCCGAAACGAAGCAGGCGGCACTCGCCCAACCGCGCCTTTCAACAGATTACGTGCAATGGCGATGAGATCGCCGACCACCGCACTGCCGGTCGGCATGGAGCCGGCGCCCCGGCCATACAGCACCACGTCGCCCACGGCATCGCCGACAAGTTGAATCGCGTTGTAGACTCCTTCGACTTGGGCGATCGGAGACGAGGAGGGCAGCATCGTGGGATGGACTCGGGCTTCGACTTCGTTCCCGACCTGCTTGGCAATGCCCAGCAGCTTGATCGTGCAACCGAACTCTTTGGCATAGGCGATGTCGAGCGGCGTGATGTGGGTAATCCCCTCGGTGTACACATCCTTCACATTGACAGGCGTTCCATAGGCCAGCGCCACCAGAATCGCCAGCTTGTGCGCCGAATCGATACCGGCCACGTCGAATGTCGGATCCGCTTCGGAATACCCGGCCCGCTTCGCTGCGTCGAGCACCGTCTCGAAGCTCTGGCCTTCATGGGTCATGCGCGAGAGAATGTAATTGGCCGTCCCGTTGATGATTCCATAAATGGATTGGATGGTATTGGCCGCCAGCCCTTCCCTCAAGGCCTGGATGACGGGAATCCCTCCACCCACGCTCGCTTCGAAACCGAGGTCAATGCCCTTGCCGGCGGCAGCGGAAAATATTTCTTCCCCGTGCAACGCGAGCAAGGCCTTATTCGCGGTGACGACATGTTTGCCTGCCGCAATGGCCTCAAGAATGATACGTTTGGCAATATCGCAGCCTCCGATCAACTCCACCACGATGTCGATCGACGGATCGGCGAGAATCTGCTTCGCATCGGTTGTGAGGAGGCCGGGCGGCAGGGTCAGCCCTCGGTCACGTGTCACATCGAGATCCGCAATCCGGACGATCTCGATCGGCACACCGACCCGGCGGCTGATCAAGGATGCGTTCTCCAGGAGAATCTTTGCGACGCCCGTCCCGACCGTTCCGAACCCAATGATGCCGACGCCTATGCGCGAAATCACTCTTCCGCCCCCTCAAGCTTCAGCGCTTTACGGATGCCCCGAACGGCTTGCCTCGTGCGATGTTCATTTTCGACAAGGCCAAACCGCACATACTCGTCCCCACCTTCACCGAACCCGATCCCGGGAGACACGGCCACTTTCGCCTCGCGAAGCAGCAGTTTCGAAAACTCCAACGACCCCGAAGACCGATAGGGCAGCGGGATTCTCGCCCAGACGAACATCGTGGCCACGGGCTTGTCCACCTGCCATCCAATACGATTCAGCCCGCTCACCAACACGTCGCGACGCTTCTGGTAGCGCAGCACCGTCTCCTTGACACAATCTTGCGGCCCATTGAGGGCAATGACGCTGGCGATCTGCAACGGCTGAAAAATACCGTAGTCGAGATAACTCTTGATCTTCGCCAGGGCTCCAACCACCTCGCGATTACCGCAACAAAATCCCACGCGCCAACCGGGCATGTTGTAGGCCTTGGAGAGGGTATAGAACTCGACACCGACGTCCTTCGCCCCGGGAACCTGCAGGAAGCTCGGCGCCTTATACCCATCGAACACGATATCGGCGTAGGCCAGGTCATGAATGACAATCACATTATGCTCTTTGGCAAAGGCGACGATCTTTTTAAAAAATCCGAGATCCGCCACGGCGGTGGTAGGATTATGCGGAAAATTGATGACCAGGATCTTCGGCCTTGGGAAGGTCTGGCGATAGACCCGCTGCAGATCGTCGAAGAAATCACTGTCCTGACGTAACTCAATCCCTCTGACTTCTCCCCCCGCAATGATGAAACTATACATATGAATCGGATAGGTCGGCGTCGGTGTCAGCACGACGTCGCCGGGGCCGATCAAGGCCAGCGCCAGGTGCGCCAAACCTTCTTTGGAGCCGATCGTGACAATGGTCTCGGTCTCAGGGTCCAGATCGACATCGTAATTCCGCTTGTACCATCCCGCGATCGCATGCCGCAGTTTCGTAATCCCGCGCGAGGCCGAGTAGCGATGATTTTTCCCCTTCCGCGCTGCCTCGATCATCTTCTCGACGATATGGCTCGGCGTCGGTTGGTCGGGATTTCCCATTCCGAAGTCGATAATGTCTTCGCCCTTCTGACGCGCCTCAAGCTTAAGGCTCTGCACCTGGGCAAACACATAAGGCGGCAACCGTTTGATGCGATAAAATCCGTCGCCTAATCCCACAAGATCCCCTGTCCGTCATCCTCGCACGAGCGAAAGCAATCGTGTGATTGCCCTCCACAGCATAGGGGGCCTATTCTAATGGCGTGGAGCATATCTAGTCAAATTATGTCGTGATTCTGTGGGGTTCGGTATCTCGACCCTTTGGAATGACTGAGACAACCGGCCACCGACTCCCCCGCCCAGTCCTTGCCCCTCCCAGTCAGTTTCTGTTACAACTGCAACGCCTTTCGCACTCATCGCGCAGCTCAGTTTTTCCTTGCCCCACATGACAGAATGGAGTGTCTGTGCCACGACTTGGGGTGAACATCGACCATGTGGCCACGTTGCGGCAGGCCCGTGGAGGAACAGACCCGGACCCCCTTGCCGCCGCCGTATTAGTGGAATTGGCCGGCGCCGATGGTATCGTCGTCCACCTCCGAGAAGATCGGCGGCATATTCAAGACCGTGATCTTCGCCTCTTGCGGGAACTCGTCCACACCAAGCTCGATCTGGAGATGGCTGCCGATGAAACGATGGCCAAAATTGCCATAGCGATCAAGCCGGACCTCGTCACGCTCGTCCCGGAGCAGCGCCAGGAACTCACGACTGAAGGGGGCCTGGACGTAGCCGGCCATAAAGACCGTATTCAGCAGATCGTGAACATGCTCCACGAGGCAAGCATTCCCGTCAGCCTCTTCATCGAGCCGGATTTGGCCCAAGTCAAAGCCGCTCACAGAGTCTCAGCCGATTTCATCGAACTCCATACCGGCCGCTATGCGAATGCCAAACGTTCGAAAGAAGCCGACGACGAAGTAGAAGCGATTACACAGGCAGCGAAGCTCTCCTCCAAACTCGGCATGGGCGTCAATGCCGGACACGGCTTGGACTATCACAATCTGACGCGATTGACTCATATTCCGGAAATCGCCGAATACAACATCGGTCACAGCATCATTGCCCGAGCGGTTCTGGTGGGTCTCGACCAGGCAGTTCGTGAGATGAAAGCATTGCTGAGTTGAACCATCCCGCCGATGTGGCGCCCGGCGTTCCTCCAGTGACCATGCGATTCGCCCTTGCCATGACATTGCAACGTAAGCAACGGACCTCTTTCCTTCCTTCGCTCACCCGATTCCTCTTGCGGGACCGATCCCGCACACAAGGCAACCGATGAAGATCGTGACCGGAATCGAGATGCAGACGCTCGATCGCCGCACGATCACCGAAGCGCATGTCCCCGGTCCCGTCTTGATGGAGCGAGCCGGCGAAGGAATTGTCAGGTATCTGGAGGAACACTGTGGACCAGTGCGAGGCAAGACCATTACCATCCTCTGTGGAAAAGGGAACAACGGAGGAGACGGATTGGTTGTGGCCCGATTGCTCCACCGCCGACGCGCGCAGATTCACGTGCTGCTCCTCACCCCGATCACCGACCTGAGTCGCGATGCCGCGACGATGTATCGCCGGCTCGTTCGCGTTGCCGGGAACGCAGCGATCGTTCGATTTCGGTCTGCCGACCAAGCGAGCCCGCTCCTCGCCTCCAGCGACATCCTCGTCGATGCCCTCCTAGGCACCGGATTATCCTCCCTCGTGACCGGAGCCTATCGTGAAGCCATCAAACTCATCAACAATGCCGGGAAGCCAGTCATCGCAGTCGATATCCCATCCGGCCTCCATGCCGATACCGGCGCCATCCTCGGGAGCGCGATCCGCGCCACATTGACGATCTCATGCGGCCTCCCGAAGCTCGGCCTCTACGTCGGTGCAGGGATCGATCAAACCGGCGCAATCCGTATCGCCGATATCGGCATTCCACAGGCCTATGTGGATGCCATCGAGAGCCGGACCCTGCTCCTGACAAGCGACAGCGCATTTCAGTCCCTACCGGAACGCCTCCCCTCCTCCCATAAGGGAACGTTTGGCCATGCGGGGATTATTGCTGGGTCTGTCGGGAAAACCGGCGCGGCGGCATTGGCGGCCCGAGCAGCCCTCCGCGTTGGAGCCGGCCTGGTGACCGTCGCCACCCCCAGCAGCGTCAATGATGTATTGGAAGCCAAGCTATTGGAAGCGATGACGATGCCCCTGCCTGAAACGAAGGCGCGGACACTGTCCCGCTCAGGGCTCGATCGTGTCGTCGCCTTTATCCAAGCGCGCACGGCGATCGCCATCGGCCCAGGGCTCTCGACCCATCCTGAAACCGTTGAACTTGTTCAGTCGATGATGAAACATCTGGATCGCCCCACGGTGCTGGATGCCGATGCGCTGAATGCCTTGGCCGGACGGGCCTCATTACTGACAGAATGTAAAACTCCCCCCATTCTCACTCCGCACCCAGGTGAAATGGCCCGGCTCGAAGTCGATGCCACTACGCAGAGCGTCAACACAGACCGCATCGGCACGGCCAGACGATTTGCCAGAGAACGCGGCGTGTTCGTCGTCTTAAAAGGCGCACGAACCGTCATCGCACGCCCCGATGGGCTTGTCGCCATTTGTCCGACCGGCAATCCCGGCATGGCCACGGCAGGATCCGGCGACGTCTTGACCGGCATGATCGTCGGCTTACTGGCGCAACGGGTTCCCGCATGGGAAGCCGCCTGTGCCGCAACCTATTTCCATGGATTGGCCGGCGACTTGGCTTCCCGGCATCTCGGTCAGCCCGGGATGCTCGCCGGCGACCTGATCGCTCAGATTCCTTATGCGCTCCAACGGACGACAACGGCGTAGCGTAGCCCGGCCAGCCAAGACGAAACAGCCTGCCGTTCGCCGGAGTGCCCCGTCGAACCGGCCCTGGCAACTGCTGTCCACCTCGCACCGGCACACCGATCGGCTAGGCCAAGCGATCGGCCGCGCGCTCCGCGGAGGAGAAACGATTGCGCTCTACGGGCCGCTCGGAGCCGGCAAGACGGCGCTCGTTCGCGGGATCGCACAGGGTCTAGGCGCATCGCCGACGGCAATCAGCAGTCCGACATTCGTCGTGATTCACGAATATAATCAAGGACGCCTGCCGCTGGCCCACGTAGATCTATACCGTATTCGCTCGCCCCGCGAGCTTGAATCGACAGGACTGACCGAGTATTTTTCCGGCCAGACCGTGACGGTAATAGAATGGGCCGACAAGGGCCTGGCTGCGCTGCCGCAGGACCGGATCGAAATTATGCTGAACCATCGCGCCGCGCGAAGCCGGACGATTCAGTTTCGCGCAACGGGGCCGAAGTCTGACGAAGTCATATCTCTTGCTCGCAGACAGTACGGCAAGACCGAAAGGGCACCCCAAGCGTCACCACGCCGGGCCCTGAAGAGAGAGGCAACAACGAGGTCATGATTAGGCTGATTCTGGTCGGAGTGCTGCTGCTCCTGTCCCTGGCTTTTTTTCTTCAGAACCAGGAGCAGGAAGTCACGCTCCGATACTTCTTTGGGCTCTTAGAAGCCTCGACGCCGATTTATAAACCCATCTTGGCGGGGTTTGGAGTCGGACTGCTCGTCTCCGGCATTCTGCTCTTTCCACCCTGGGTGCGGAGCCGTATCGAACT
>JAABQN010000291.1 GCA_011391455.1 Nitrospiraceae bacterium | reverse complement strand
CCTCGGTGCTTGGCACGGTACTACGCGGATGGCCGGCTGATCGAGCCTGAGGGCGAGGCCCACCGCCATAAGATCCCGACCCCTCGATCGAGCCCCCGCCTGATCGTGGATCCTAGGGCCACGGTGAGCGAAATATTTTCGGCGCGTGGCTGAAATCCTTGAAGGGAAGAACCGGACAGAGCATGGGCTACAAAAACCGGACAACTTAACTTGCTATCTACACGGGACAAACCACGCCTGCCAAGGCCGATTACCACGTGCGGTTGATTCTCCTTCGCAAATACCCCGTAGCTTCCGGCCTTCGCAGCCGACGCGATTGCTTCGGAGAATTTCGCACGATACCCCTAGGCTTCTGCGGGAAGCTTCATTGACTAACCCCTATCTCGATGCTAGATTCCAGCCGCTTTCTGGAATATTCAACGATGTATGATCTCCGTACACTTCGCGACAATTTAGACCCCATCCGGGAACAGCTTGGCCCCCGTGGCGCCGACGTCCCCTGGGATAAACTGCGCACACTGATCGAACAACGCCGGACCTTGGCAAACCAGGTCGAGCAACTTCGCCACGAACTCAAGAAAGGGTCGGACGAGGTTGCCACGCTGAAGCGAGAGAAACAACCAGCTGATGCCTCCATGGCTGCCATGAAGGCAATCGGCGAACGGATCAAGACGATCGAAGACGAACTGCGAGCGGTCGAAGAGCCCCTGACCGATCTGAATCTCCGTATCCCGAATCTTCCACATGCATCGGTGCCGGTTGGAAAAGACGTGAGCAGCAATACGGAGACGCGGCGGTGGGGATCCCCTCCCACGTTGACTGCGCCGGCCAAGAACCATTCGGATCTCGGCGAAGCCCTCGGTATTCTGGACTTCGACCGCGCGGCAAAAATCACCGGCGCGCGGTTTGCGGTTCTCACAGGGTCCGGCGCGCGACTCGAACGGGCACTCATCAACTATATGCTCGATCGTCACACCACACAGCACGGCTACCGGGAGGTTCTTCCGCCATTCCTGGTCAACCGGTCGAGCATGACCGCAACCGGCCAGCTGCCAAAGTTTGAAGAGGATCTCTTTCGCCTGCGGGACGAAGACTACTTCTTGATTCCAACAGCAGAGGTGCCGGTAACCAATCTTCACCGTGATGAAACGCTCAACGAGAATGCGCTGCCCATCCGGTATGCAGCCTATACTCCCTGTTTCCGCCGCGAAGCAGGATCCTACGGAAAAGACACCAAAGGGCTCATTCGCCTCCACCAATTCAATAAAGTGGAATTAGTCGCACTGTCAAAACCGGAACAGTCGTATGAGGAACTGGAACGGTTGACCGGCCATGCCGAAGCGATCTTGCAGGGCTTAGGCCTTCACTACCGGGTCGTCACCCTCTGCACCGGTGATATGGGATTCTCCGCAGCGAAGACCTACGACATCGAAGTCTGGCTTCCTTCTCAAAATCACTATCGGGAGATCTCCTCCTGCAGCAATTTTGAGGGATTTCAGGCCAGGCGGGCCAGCATTCGCTATAAGGGCGCCGTCGAGAAGAAGGGGGCGAAAACAGAGTTCGTTCACACCCTCAATGGCTCCGGACTGGCAGTCGGGCGCACAGTCGTGGCCATTCTCGAAAACTACCAGCAACCGGACGGGTCGGTGTTGATCCCTGAGGTACTACGTCCGTACATGGGAGGTCTAGCGCAGATCGCAAAGTCTTAAGAGAAGAACATCAACGTCATATTCAAGTACAATTGTGGAATTTTCTTCTCGTACACTTGACGTTTGACCATTGACGTCCGATGATTCATCGCACGGAGGGGTGACGGAGCGGCCGAACGTGCCAGTCTTGAAAACTGGAGACCTCGCAAGGGGTCCGCGAGTTCAAATCTCGCCCCCTCCGCCAACCAGTCTGGACAAGAGAGAAACATTCTCTGTTTCTCGGAGATTGTCACGTTATTCCGCCATTACCTCACTTTTAGACCTCGCACAGTACAACTCACTCGGACTTTCAAGCACTTCCATATCAACCTCATCGCTTGACCATCTGGTAAAGCTACCGAAACTATCTGGCTCAGCGGCAAACTATGTCACCATCTGTTACTCATCCGTAATGTACCCGTAACATCAGTGGGATACCCTGCGACGTATATGGAGTATTGTTTGATCGTGCCAACCATCGAATTCAATCGCTGATACTGACATGCCGGCCCTTACACCAAAGAAAATACTGATCGTTGAAGACGAGGCAGACATTGCCCAGTTGGTGAAACTGTACCTTGAAAAAGATGGGTTTCGCCCAACGATCGCGAAGACAGGCGTCGAAGGCCTCAAGCTGGTCAAAGCCGACCGCCCAGATATGGTCATTCTGGATCTCATGCTCCCCGAGATGGACGGGTTGGAAATTTGCAAGAGGATCCGCACTTCCATCGATACCGCTTTGCTCCCTATCATGATGTTGACTGCCAAAGCCGAAGAATCCGACACCATCATCGGCCTTGAGCTGGGAGCCGACGACTATGTCACTAAGCCCTTTAGCCCAAAAGTGCTGGTCGCGCGGGTGAAG
>JAABQN010000290.1 GCA_011391455.1 Nitrospiraceae bacterium | reverse complement strand
CCCCCGTTCCGCTGCCAGCAACGCCACCAACAGCTTCGTCTTCTCCTGAGAGGTCGTATGATGCACCGCCTGGGTCACGCCTTCAGCCGTCGTGGATTGAGGCGTCACCATCACATGAACGGCACCGTTCAGACTCGCTTGGACCAAGCGTGTGACATCCGTCGGAATCGTGGCGGAAAAGAGCAACGTCTGTCGCTCCAAAGGCAACGCGTCAAGAATCTGATTAATCTGTGGAGCGAATCCCATGTCGAGCATACGGTCAGCTTCGTCAAGCACCAGGATCTTGATCGGAGCCAAATTGATCGTCCCATTCCACATATGGTCCAGCAAACGCCCCGGAGTGGCAACAATGATATCAGGTCGTTGGCGCAATCCTCTGATCTGCGCTTGCATATCGCTTCCTCCGACGACAACCGTAGCAGAAATGCGATGGCTTCGACCGAGCTTTTCAATTGAAGTACAAATCTGCAAGGCCAATTCCCTCGTTGGGGCGAGAATCAATGCCTGCGGCTGACCTTTTGGTAAAGTTGCGAGCCGTTCGATCATGGGGACAACAAACGCGGCCGTCTTCCCCGTGCCGGTTTGGGCACAACCGATGACGTCCCGGCCCTTCAGCGCTGGTGGAATAGCCTGAGCTTGAATGGGGGTTGGAACCAGTAAGCCCGCAGCCGTCAAATCCCGCAAGAGCGGTTCAGACAGACCAAGGGTATGAAAACTCGTGTGAACAGAGGTATGCAATGCACTATCCTTTCAGTGTGATCGCATTATGACGGGATCAGAGAACCAAGGGGAGAGAAACCAGGAAGGCATCAACTCCGACAGGACCTGGTCGCGATGCGATCGCGAAGTCCGTTATGGTGTATACAGCCGTGCCGCCGGACTACTGCGACAACGATGTGAGGGTATCCTACAGCAAGCCCCATCTGGCGTCAACTTTCTTGTAAGCAAAGACCAGTTCGATAATACCGAGGGGAAACATTGATCTACACTTTAAGGGTATTGACCTCTATCAAGTCAGGATGGGCTGACACCTTCGCTATCTAACGCAACTGTGCTATAGTAGCTACGGATCAACTTCGGGCACTACTCTATCCCTCGCGCCTTCACTCTCTCCTTCTAGATTCTGCGCGATTGATTCTCTAGTTTCCGCTCTGCTTCACACGCAGGTCTCTTCAGGGAGGCCGCTGAACAGCACCGGTCCGTACCGCGCTCGCCATGCCGATAGCACGATCGGCAGACGACGAATGTCGGCACAGACATTGATCGAGTCGAAATGCAGCGCAATAGTGATGGCCTGTGGTCGCCACTACAAATCCATTAAGACTATGAGGCCCTATGAGCCAGACAGCAAAACAACTCATGACTCCACAATCACCAACGTTCGCCATCACCCCCAAGGGGGCACCGATCAAGATCAGCAGTCGCCGAGGAGTCTGGACCGTCATCCTCTTTTGCGCCATTACCATAGGTTCCGTGATCGGAGTCCCTCTCTATGGATATCTCTACCACTACAGCTGGCTCGACTGGTCAATGTTTGGGCTGCTCTATGTCATCAGCGGACTGGGCATCACTGTCGGCTACCACCGATTGATGTCCCATCGAAGCTTTGACTGCCCGAATTGGGTCAAAGGCACACTCTTGATTGGAGGCGCCTGGGCGCTTCAGAACTCCGCCATCAAATGGGCCGCCGATCATCTGCGTCATCACGCGCACTGTGACGAGGAAAAAGATCCGTACAATGCACAGCAGGGGTTCTGGCATAGCCACTGTGGATGGCTCTTTGTCCCCGATCGATACGCCGACCCCAAATATGCGACGCGCGTCGCGAACGATCCCGTTGCAATCTGGCAACATAAGTACTATCCCCTGCTGCTTCTCGCGGGCCTGGCCGGCACATTTCTCATCGGCTTTCTCTTTAACGGCGTGATGGGTGGGGTCGGCTGTTTTCTCCTTGCCGGCGTGGGACGCACATTTGTCGTGCTCAATTCGACGTTTTTCATCAACTCTGTTTGCCATCTATGGGGACAGCAGCCGCACGGCACAACAGACTCCAGCCGGGACAGCTGGCTGGTGTCCCTCGTGACATTTGGCGAGGGGTACCATAACTACCATCACATGTATCCGACCGATTACCGAAACGGTCCTCGCTGGTACCACTTCGATCCTTCAAAATGGCTCATCCACGGGCTCTACTCACTGGGACTTGCGACATCGTTGCGGACAGGCACGTTTATCGAAGACTCGCTCGCTCGGACGAACTAACACGTCACGAAAGGAATCTCGATGGGGAAGCGGGTTCTGTACGTGGGAGGACTCCCGGACACGATCTCGGACTGTGCACTACGTGGCCTCTTCACCTCCTACGGTCTGGTTGCCAGAGCCTATGTGGTCCGATTCAAACATACGGGAAAGTCAGCCGGGTACGGATTCGTCGAAATGGGGTCCGGCGAACAGGCCTCGAACGCTGTGGTCGCCCTCGAAGGAACCGAATGGGATGGACACCTCCTCAGGCTCTATGTGACCCCCTACGCGAACCAAGCCATATAAGATCGCACACGTCACGGAAAAGGAG
>JAABQN010000289.1 GCA_011391455.1 Nitrospiraceae bacterium | reverse complement strand
TTAATCGAACAGAGCGTCCTCACGCTCCCTCCATCACTGAAAGGCCACCATCATGAAGAACGTGGAAATGACCGTCGAAGGAACCATGTTGACGATCAAAGTAGATCTATCCAAAGAATTCGGGCCCTCTGCATCAGGAAAAACGATCATCATTGCCTCAACGGAAGGAAATGTGACCATTCCAAACCGCGAGGAGAAGGTCGGATTGAACGTGTATCGGAAGAAGTGACCAGGACGTCGCCTCGACGAATCTATCTCGCCTCCTGACTTACAAAGGCAGAACGCGTATACTACGCCTACTCCCGCTGTGAGCATTCAGGAAAAACCCGTCACGGTGGCCCCTTGAATAAGAGATACCGGGAAAGATTCATAAGAAACACATGAGCAACATAGCGAAGTTCGACGCGATCCGCCTCTACCTACGTCAGCAGTTTCCCAAACACCACATCACCGATTTCCCGGAAGGAACCAGCCGCGCACAGGTCTTCCGTGTCGATGGGCCGCATGGTCACCCCCTCCACTATGTTGTCATCGGGTTCGACTTTCTCCTCGATCAGACCACAGAAGATCTCCCTCAGACTCTCCTATCGTCCGAGTTGGGGAATAAACTGAAGGAGGCGGGAGCCTCACCGATCATGGTCTCAAAGACAGGGTTCAGTACCAAAGACACCACTGCCGCAGTATGATCATCGCTGCAGATGAGATGAAATTCGCACCAGCCGGCACGACTCCTACGGAGCCGGCGCGTAACCAGACGAATGAACAGGGTGGGCTAGAGCGCGGCCATCAACGTACGTTGCTTGCTGCTGACGCACGTCGATGGTCGCAGTGGGTGTTCCTCCAGTCAGGACGACTGAAGCGAAGACTGTCTTAGCCCCTCTTCTTGGCAATCTTATCGGCGCGCTTTTCCTTCAACGACTTGGCTGGCTGCTTCTTGGTCATCTTCTTCTGTGTCATGCCCTTGGCCATTGAGTATCTCCTCTGTTGTGTGGATGAGTAATGTTGCACCGCGACGCAATTGCCGCCCCACTTCATACCCCAATTACAGGAAAAATGGAATGGGTATGTCGCGTTCTCTCGTCAATTGACTTTACCGCCTACCCCCTGTACAGCTTGCACCGGTCGAGCGATCTGTCCGTCCGGCTGACCCAACCGTGTCTGTGGAGGTGCTCTGATGGGGAATCAGAAAGGAAATAAGGAGCGAGAGGGATTCGCCGACGCGATCAACCGTGCGGCATTCGGCAACGAACGTGTGCTATTGCGCCGACGGGGCCGGGCTGTCGCCGCGGTGATACCCATCGATGACCTGCGACTTCTGGAAGCCCTGGAAGATCGCGTCGATCTCATCGACGCCCGCACCGCCTTGGCCCAGGCCAACAAGAAAGGCGCTCAATCATTCGATGCCATTTTGAAAGATTTGGGGCTCTGATTGCGCCCGACAATCTCGACAATTTACCTGGCGCCTGCTGCCGAGGAGCAACTCTATGGATTCGCAAAACCGCTTCGAAAGCTTTTCGTAAAACGCCTCCATGCACTCCGCACCAGCCCTCGCCCCCCTGGCGCCACGAAGCTTGAGGGCCTAGACCATCTCTATCGAATTCGCGAGGGTGACTATCGGATTCTCTACGTGATTCGAGAAAAAGATCTCATTGTGCTTGCCATCAAGAATGGCTCTCGCACGGATCGTCCTACCGGTTCCTAGCCTAACGTGCCGTCCACAATCTCCTGATAATAGGACTCCAGCATGGTTTTGCGGGCCGGTTCGACAAGCACCAACTGTCGTTGATCCAAGGTGTTAGCGAAATAAAGATAGACCCCCTCCTCCGCTTGGCCGAGTTCGACATGCAGCTGACGGCCATCTGATTCCTGGCGCGTGGTCTCTTTGAGAAGGCGCTTATCGCGCAGCTGTTCCCAGACGCGCTGTGCGGAAGGCCAATGGTTTTCATAGAGCGGCGCGTCAGGATCGGCTGAACCAGCTGGTAGCTTCGTTCGATCAAATGGAGGGCCTTCGTCCGGCTCCGGCGAATCATCCCAGTGAAACTGCTCCGGCGCTCCCCTCCCTACGACATAAAAAGGTCCATCGTCCGCCACTTCCTCGACGAGACGGTATCGAATCAACTCCGGCCGCTCGATCAGGCCAAGACCCCGTGCCGCCAAAGCCCGCTGCAGCGGAACGCGCCTTGCCAGCTGACGAGTCTTCTCAAACAGGATCATGCGCCCCTGCGCAGAAAGCAGCGCGTTCAGGCGATCCAGCCTGGCGCCGATCCCCGTTCGCCGCTCGAAGTCCGCTTGCGGCTCACGCTCGTCGGCACGCTCAAAGGTGTTCCAACTGCGACTGGGCACACCTGGATCCTGTTCAGCCTGTACGAGGACATGCGTCGCCAGGACCAGATCAGAAAAATGCGTGGGAGTCATATGCTCCAGATCGAGACATTTAAACTGCACGTTGGTCAAACCAAGCGCCTTCGCTTGTTCAGTTGCGCGCGCAATCGAGGCAGAGGAGCGATCGATCCCCACGAACCTTCTGTCTGGATGCTCCCTCGCATAGAATGTCGTCAGGATACCGGCCCCGCAGCCTACGTCTAATACGGACTGTATCGACCGGGCT
>JAABQN010000288.1 GCA_011391455.1 Nitrospiraceae bacterium | reverse complement strand
GAGATCCCCTCCGACATCGTTAGATCCGCGATCACCAGTTACGCCGATCAGCGGATCGAGACCATCAAGCAGCAGGTCATGACGCGGTCGACTCTCTGGAGAATCATCGAGCAATACGGGTTGTATTCGAGTCTGCGCGCGAATAGCCCCACGGAAGAAGTGCTGGAGCGCTTTACCAAAGACATTCGCGTGGATGTGATCAATGCCAAAGTCATCGATAAACGGACGCAAAGTCCGTCGCAGGCGACGATCGCCTTCACGTTGACCTACGAGGGAGAGAGTCCGGACATTACGCAGAAGGTGGCCAATGAACTGACGAGCCTGTTTCTGGGGGAGAACCTCAAGACGCGCGAGCGGCATGCGGAAGAAACGACTTCATTTTTGAAAAGAGAATCCGAACAGCTCGCTCAAAAGATCGGGGCGCTGGAATCTCAACTTGCCGTGGTCAAACAGAAGGCGGAGGGAGCCCTGCCGGAGCTGACCTCGCTCAACATGTCGATGCTCAATCAGGCCGAACGCGAGCTTCAGGATGCCGACCGTGATATCCGAACCCTGGAGGAGAAAAAAACGTATCTGGAAGGGGAGCTCGCGTCGCTTAAACCGCATACCCCCATCATTTCCGCAAGCGGGGAGCGCATCCTCGATTCGGCTGAACGGCTCAAGGCTATTCGGGCCCAATATGCCAGCGCGATCGGGTATCTCTCGCCAGAACAGCCTGACGTGCTCAAGCTGCAGCAGGAGATTGCCGCTCTGGAGCGAGAAACCGGCCGGCGCGCCACACCTGATGAATTGTACAAGAAGCAGAGCGGAGAACAGGCCCATCTGGCAAGTCTTGTCGATCGCTATGGCGATGAACATCCCGATGTGGTTAGGTCACGACAGATCGTCGCGTCGCTCGATCAAGAACTTCAGCGTGTTCTGGCGGCCGGGGTCCAGACTGCTTCCGTCAAGCCTGAGAATCCCGCCTATATCAATATTCGCTCACAACTGTCTACGACTACCGCCTCGCTCCACTCGATTCGAAAATCGCGAGAGGGCATTAAAGGGCGGGTCGATACCTATGCAAGCCGGCTCGAACGGACGATCGAGCTCGAACCTGCCTATCTGGATCTCAGCCGGAGTCGTGAAGAATCGGTCCGGAAGCACCAGGAGATCGTGTCCCGGCTCTTGGAAGCGGAGGTGTCGAAGGAATTGGAAATTCAGCATAAAGGTGAACGATTTTCTCTGATCGATCCCCCCGACCTTCCGCAAAAGCCGGACAAACCCAATCGCCCGGTCATTATGTTTCTCGGTCTGATTCTCGCCATCGGGGGTGGGGTCGGCAGCGGCGCTCTGCTTGAACAGCTCGACCGCTCCATTCGAGGCGGTGAACAACTCGGCAGGCTTGCAGGGCTTTCTCCGCTGGCCATCATTCCCTATGTCCCTAATCAAGACGACCTCAAGCGATTGGTCCGTCAACGAGTCCGGGTCGCTGTCGCCGGAACGGGGGTGGCGGTGGCGCTGGTCGTATCCGTATTGGCGATGGGGTATCCGTTGGATGTCGTCTGGTTTGCGGCGCTTAGAAAGTTCGGGCTGGGATGAAAGTCGTTACTTAGGGGTTCAGGCTGAAGGCTTTTAGGCTGAAGGCTTTTAGGGGTTAAGTACCTTCGGCCTGAATCCCTTCAGCCTGAACCCCTGAGCTGAGTACTCAGAAAGAAAGCGAGATTTCCCCATGAAAGACACACTGTTGAACGCGATGAATCGGTTTAAAGAGCAACAGCATGCCACGCATGCGCCTCACAGGTCGAATGGTTCACAGGCCGCCGCGCCACCGACTGTGATCTATTCGCGGACCCGGTCGGTTGTGATTTCCGACGAGGTCTTGCAACGCCATCGCATTCAGACCGGCCGGGAATCGAACCAGTTTTCGGATGCCTACAAAATCCTCAGAACCCAGGTGATCCATCGATTGCGCGAGAACAACTGGAACGTGCTGGGAATCACCAGTCCCAAAGAGGGAGAAGGCAAAACCCTCACGTCGATCAACCTGGCCATCGCTCTGGCGGCCGAGCCGACCCAAACTGTTCTCCTGGTTGACGCCGATCTTCGCGCTCCGCGCCTTCATGAGGAGTTCGGGCTGGAATCCAGCGAGGGGTTAACGGAGTTTCTGCTGGACGACCGGACGATCGAGAACATGCTGGTTTCTCCTGGACTGGGCCGCCTGATTCTGTTGCCGGGCGGGAGGGGAACGGACCATTCCTCCGATGTGCTCACTTCTCCCCGCATGAGCGCACTCGGCAAAGAATTGAAACATCGTTATGCGTCTCGCGTCGTGATTTTCGATCTTCCGCCGGTGCTCGGACAGGCGGACGTGCTGGCCTTCACGCCGCAATTGGACGCTCTGCTCCTCGTTGTGGAGGAAGGCAAGACCACGGAGAGTGAACTCCAGCAGGCCATGCAGATCCTAAAAGGCAGCGTCCCGATCCTGGGAACCGTATTGAATAAAGCCGGCCGCGATCGACTCAGCCTGTCCAAGCTGAAGCGGGCAAATGCGGGGGACGTGAAACAGAGAGGATAGGCGCTCTATGTACGAGTCTTTCTATCAGTTCCGAACAAAACCGTTCTCCTTACTAC
>JAABQN010000287.1 GCA_011391455.1 Nitrospiraceae bacterium | reverse complement strand
GCTGACGAGGAAGATGGTGGTGAGCAGTCGGAGCATGGGTCTAGGCCTTTGTTTTCGTCGGCGCCTTTTTCCGCTTCACGGGCTTTGGTGTCGCGGCCGGTTGTGTGGCCGGCGGTTCGCCCGGGATAGCGATGCGTTTTGCGTCGGCCCACAGCCGTTCAAGTGCGTAATGCTTTCGGACATCCTGTCTAAAAACATGGACGATGACATCGCCAAAGTCCATCAGGACCCACTGAGAGGACCGATTGCCTTCGACGCTCAGCGGCTTGTTGCCGGAGCGGGAGAGGGTGTTGCCGATATGATCGGCAATGGCACTCGCTTGGCGATCAGAATCCGCAGAGCCTATCACCAAGTAGTCCGTAATAGAGGTCAGCGGCGCGACTTGAAGGACAACAGCATCGGTGGCCTTCTTATCGAGCATGGCCCGGGCGATGGCGAGGGCCGTAGACCTAGCTGTTTGTGCGATTACGATCCTCTTGGTAGAGATGATGCTGGAGTATATAAGATTCCACTAAGGGCGGCAACAGATTTGCCACCGGATGCCCTTGGCGGATTTGCGTGCGAATGTCCGATGCGGAAATCGGGCTGGGTGGTAGTTTGAGGCAGATCAGGCCTTGTGTTCCGAGCGGCGCCTCAATTCGTGAAATCCGGCCTGCATCCAAATCCATCAGTGAAGGAACTGGAATTGGCGGAAGCAGTGGAACAGTTGAGAGGGAGCGAAACAATAGGCCTGGCCGCGAGAGGACGACGAAGCGGCAGAGTTGCAGCAATGTCCGTGGTTCACGCCAGGAGGGAAAGTCCAGAAAGGCATCAAGCCCGATCAAGAAAAAGAGTTGGGTCTGCGCTCCATAGGTCTGTTGCAGCAGGCGAATGGTATCGATGGTGTAGGACTTGCCTGGCCGGCTGATTTCCACATCCGAGATGGCGAGCGTGGGGTCTGAGGAGATGGCCAGGCGAACCATTTCATAGCGGTCTTGTGCCGGCGCCAGACTTCCGTTCGGCTTGTGGGGAGGGTGGCTCGTGGGAACGAAGAGGATTTGGTCGAGCCCGAGGGCCTCGCGTGTCTGTCGCGCAATGGCCAGGTGCCCGTTGTGCACGGGGTTAAAGCTGCCGCCCAATAGTCCAAGACGCAGGATTGAGTGCTGAGTGCTGAGTGCTGAGTTTTTTGAATCTGACGAACTCATAACTCAGAACTCATAACTCAAAACTTATAGAATGACCAGGTTGTCTCGATGTATGACTTCCTCATACTCCTGTGGGCCAAGCTGTTGCTGGATCTCAGCTGTTTTGAGCCCTTTGATCCGTGCCAAGATGTCGGAGGAAAAGTTCACGAGTCCTTTGGCGAGTTCTTTGCCGTCCTGGTCAAGGCAGCTGACTGCATCTCCTGTATCGAACGGACCAGTGACGGCCAGAATGCCTGAAGCCAACAGGCTTTTGCCCCGTCGGACTAGCGCATCGACTGCTCCGGGGTCGAGCGTTATGGTTCCTCGCGGCCTGAGGGTGAACGCGATCCAATGTTTGCGGCTGGTGAAACGACGCTCCTTCGCGAGAAAGAGGCTGCCGCCTGGGCCACCAGCTAATACTTGCGGAAGGAGGCCCGGCTTTTGCCCATTCAAGATCAAGGTAGCCACTCCGTACTCACTGACTTTCTTGGCAGCCCGGACTTTTGTGGCCATGCCTCCGGTACCCTCAAAAGAGCTGGAAGCGCCGGCTCGCTGCTCAATTTCTTCGGTAATGTCGGGAATCAATGGGATGAGCGTAGCTGCGGGATTCTTGCGCGGATCCTCGGTAAATAGGCCGTCGATATCGGACAGGATGATCAGCAGTTCCGCATCGACCAGGTGGGCTACTTCGGCAGCCAGGGTATCGTTGTCTCCTACACGGATTTCATCCACGGCAACCGTATCGTTTTCGTTGATGATTGGGATTACACCGAACCCGATCAGCGCACTCAGGGTGTGGCGTGCATTGAGAAACCGCCGCCGATCGGCGAGGTCCTGATGAGTCAATAGAATCTGCGCCACCTTGACGTCGAGTCGCTCAAACGACTTTTCGTAAGCCCACATGAGCCGGCTTTGGCCGACCGCCGCAGCGGCCTGCTTCACAGGGAGGCTCTTGGGGTATTCCTTCAATCCCAACTTCTTGATACCGGAGACGATTGCGCCGGAGGAGACGATAAGGATTTCACGTTTGTTCAACCGGAGGGCTGCAATTTCATCCGCGAGCCGATCGATCTGTTCCGGGCGTAACCCTGTGTCTCGTGACGCGACGAGACTGCTCCCGATTTTGATGACGATGCGGGTGGCCTGTTTTAGGAGTTCGTCTCGCATGCTGTCGCTCGAAGCTGTGCCACCTGTTGCCCTACATAGGTGACGAGTTCCGTCAGTCCTTCTCTCGTGGCTGCAGAGATCGCGAGGCACATATATCGATGGCGTTTACAGTACTTCTGCAACTCTCGCAGGCGTATCCCGTCCCCCGCCACGTCGATTTTTGTCGCGACGACTGCGAAGGGGCGCGCGGTGATCGGCTCATCGTAGGCGGCTAATTCCTGTCGCAAGATCTCGAAGGTCTTGACTGGCTCCTCGGGGGACCACTCCGAGACGTCGATCATGTGCAGCAAGAA
>JAABQN010000286.1 GCA_011391455.1 Nitrospiraceae bacterium | reverse complement strand
GTTGAAGGTCCGAGGGGCGAGCCCGCCAGCCGAAGGCTCGTCGTAGCAGCGGATCGGTGATTGTAGCAGAAGTGTTCATGAATAATGCGGGCTGGGCTTACGCCGCTCCGTATCCTCTATCAACCAATCATAATTTTCCAGAAAATATCGTCCCGCATGGAGAGAGAACCGGCCATAGGCTATCCACCTACGTTCTCCATCAGGTAGCTCTGTGCTCGGAAGGCCTATGAAGCTCCCCGCAGCAAGCTGCGGGGTATCTTGCGAAATTCTACGAAGCCTCTACCCTCCTTCGCCAAGGCTACGGAGGGTTCTCCCCCGCCTTCATCCCCGTAGCGAGCTACGGGGTATTCGGCGAAGGAGAATTATGCCGATTGCCAGGTAAAGAATGCCGGGCAACCGATGCGGAGGCCTCAATAAACAGACGAATCATGGGATTTTTGAGAGCTTTTACCTCTGTTGTGCAAGGCACGGAAGTTGAGAAGGCTTTCAGGGGTTGGGCTTCTTGCGCAACAAGGATTCGTCTCTGCTTAAACCCAAGGCCGTAGGAACGGGATAAGGGGGACAACGGGGTAGCGGGGTACGGAAAAAATGTCTGCGACTTCTATTTCGCTACCCCGACTATCCCTGTATCCCGCTACCCCTTCATCCGTGCTTTGGGAGATAATGCATAGCCTTCAGCCTACACACCTGTGTAGTCACCATAAACTGAGGATACGATGACCGGCATATCCAGTCTGTGGGAATTTTTGAGTCGTGATGCAGCATTTTTCGGAGGGCCAGAAAGCCCGATGTTGAGCTGGATCGGATCTTTCGGAATCATGCTCTTTTTCCTCTGGCACATCATACGGTTGAGGATAGACGTGTCCGGTGCGCAACGGCCTTTCAATCATATACGCCCGATCCTGACCACCCTCGCGGACGAGCGCGGCGACGTCGATCATGAGCAATTCACGAATCATGCGCTGGTAGGCTTCGCGCCTCCGGCTGGCCAGGCCACATCCGCCTCCACACGTATCGACTGCGATGACCTGCATGCCCTCGAATCGGCCATGCAAAAAGAACCCATGTTTCGGCAGCCCTGGGCGCAATTCCGTAAGACTCTGCTCCTGGAACATGTCCCATGGTTCGTGGAACCGCGTATCTTCAGCACGCGGCGGGCGGAGGAAATCTTTACACAGGACACGCTCCTGAGCCATCGCGTCAACCTGGCTTTCTACAGTCAACTGCCGTCCCTGGTGACCGGCATCGGATTGTTGCTGACGTTCCTGGCCTTATTTATCGGCCTCAGCAAACTCCACGCAGACGGACATGAAATTGTCGGGATTCAGGGGCTCATCAATGGACTGGCCGGAAAATTTCTGACGTCCATCGTCGGACTGATTGCCGCCAATCTGTTCACGCTCATTGAAAAACCGATGGTCTTTCGGCTCATGAACGAACACCATTCGTTCCTCAGCCTCGTCGACAAACTCTTTCCCCGCAAAACCATGGAACAGATGTTGGAGCAACTCACGCCGATGCACCGTACGCGCGGCGGAGTCAGACAGACTCCCGGCGGAGAACTCATGGAGCGGATCGGAGGAATGGGAATGGACAGCCTGGCTGCGCCCATTGCCGAACTGACCGAAGCGGTTCGGTCCTTAACACGATTGAAACAAGGCGAGCAGGCTGCGGTACAACGTACGTCAGCTGAACTGCCGCGAGTCATCCGTGATGAATTCACGGCTCCGATGAGAGAACTTAATGACTCGATTCATGACCTCACTGCGTCGCTGAAAGATATGCGCCTACATCGGACAGAGACGCTTGACGATCTCATAGGCAATCTGACAGACGGGCGGTCTGAGCAGCGAACATCGTCCGACCTTTCTCGCACTGAGGGACGCCGCTTTTGGCCAAAATGGCCGATGGTGTCCTCGCAACAGCCTATCGCATGATGCGCACAACAGCACAAGGCGCCGGCGCCTCCCACACGACAATCGGCGTCACCGATCTCATGATCTCTCTCGCCATCGTATTCATCCTGCTCTTCGCGGCACAGCTCACCAGAACCTCCTCCGCGCCACAATCTGAACTGCAAGTAAACAAAGATGACGTGCAGGTGGTGTTGCGTGACCACATTCAACGCCTGGGCCTCTCCCTCGATGCCGATCCTCGCGACCCGCTCGCGCTCTTGATCGTGGTCCCGGAAAACCTCCTCACATTCGAGGTGGGAAAAAGCACGCTGTCTCCTGACGCGGATCAGTTTCTTGTAGAAGCGATGCCCTTCTATGTCGCGGCATTGTGCGGACCGCTACGCAATAAGATCGACTCGCTCGCCATTGAAGGACACACCGATGATCACGGCAGCGATGCGTTTAATTTAAAGTTGAGCCAGGAACGGTCTCTGGCAGTGATGGTAAAGGGACTGGAGGTCATTCAAGCCACAGAACCGGCTTCATACCAATGTTTTCAAGAGATCACCTCAGCATCCGGGCGCGGCAGACAAGACTTGATCTATGACTCACTTGCCATGGTAAACCGCGAAAAAAGCCGCAGGGTGATCTTCAAAATCCGCCTTCGTTCTTCCGAGCAACGGCATCTGGTCGAACTGGCACGAGAAACAGGAACATTCTCATTTCCCA
>JAABQN010000285.1 GCA_011391455.1 Nitrospiraceae bacterium | reverse complement strand
GAGGCCCGCCAATCTTAACCTGCGTGCGGAGCATCCGCTTGCAATACCAACTGCGACGCGGTTGGTGTCGCTGAACGAGGACGGCGGCTTGAAGGTCTGTGTAACGGTCGATCAGGACGGAGGGTTTGTGCTGGATGCGGACGGCAATCTCCTGCAGATCGACTGCGGTAGTCCCAACGCTGGGCCCTTTGGGCCGACTGCGGCCCTGGGCGGAAAAGTTGATGGCACAGGTGTAAACGCCGGAGGTATTGCGTTGCGCTGGGCAGATACCACAGGCGCTAGCCAAGCCAATAATATCAAGTTGATGAACGGGACGACGGTCACGGTGAACGTGACAGAGAGCCCGAAGCTTGGCGAGGTGGAGGAATGGCAGATCTATAATTTTACGGAAGATGCGCACCCGGTCCACCTGCATCTGGTGCGGTTTGAGGTGGTCAGCCGGACGCTCATGGATGGAAACCCGAGTCCGAACGGCAACCGGCATCCATGGGAGAGAGGCCGCAAGGATGTTGTGATCGCCTATCCAGGCGAGATCACGACGGTGAGAGCCAAGTTCGACATCGACGGGCTCTATATGTGGCACTGTCATATCCTCGAACATGAGGACAACGAAATGATGCGTCCCTATGTGGTGAGAGCCCAGTCTCTGGCGTTCAACGTTATGACAATGGCGATCAACGATCGGCCTCATCACGAGAGGATGATGTCCGACCACCAGAAGGCCCATCAGAAGTAATCATGGCGGCATGATGTAGGAAAATTCGCTGCACAATCCTGCAAGACAGACGCGCGGAGGGCTAACAACCCTCCGCGCGTTCCTACGAGATAGTCAATCTCCTCTGCAATTGCTCTTCCGTGGGATTTGCTCTGGACATAGTCGTTTCTGACAAAGATGGCAGCGTTAACGAGGAAACACTGTTTGGCTTGGACGCCAGGGAACGTCGCCTTGGTGTACTGCGGGAATAGGGTTTCGCCATCGGTACTCAGCAAGGATGCTGAAAAAGTCCGTCAGCTTCGCGCCTGCGTTAGTCAGGCTTCAACGAACCAAAGGCTCATCCCGCCTTCGATCAGAGCGGGTAGACGGTTCCCCCTATGAGCTGCGTCTCTTGTGGTTGAGGAATGGTAACCAGAATTGTCGTCCCTTTTCCTGGAGCAGATTCGATGGTCATTCGCCCTTGAAGTTTTCTGGCATGGGTCGTCATGTTCATGAGCCCAGGGCTGTTGTTCAAGGTTTCGGCGAACCTGAATCCAATCCCGTCATCCTGGATTTCCAGCCTGGCGGTTCCGTTCTCTAGCCCGAATCGGATCGTACCGGAGCCGGCTTGCGCATGATGCACGACGTTGCTGACAGCTTCTCGCGCAATCGCGAGGAGATGAATTTCCTGCTCCACAGAGAGCTTGCCAGCGGCAATCGGGTCCACATCGATCAGAAAGTAAGGGCAGGGCCAAGAGTCGTTACGTTGAACCAGCAGCTGCAGCGATTGCAGTAAGCTATCGTGGGGCGCCGTCCGGGGCTCAAGTCGCGCGGTGAAGTCACGGGTCTCTTGGATAACTCGGTGCAGGTGAGACAGTGCGAGATCAAGTTGTTTTGGGGCGCGGCCGGGGGCTTGAATCAGCAGGAGCTTTGACGCCTCCATCCCCATGCCGACCGCAGATAAGGACTGCAGTAGGCTGGCGTGCAGATCGTGATACAGTTGCGCACGCTCTTCTCCGAGCCGATGGAGCCGCTGCGCGCTACGCTGTTTCATTTCTTCCGTGTGCTGCCGTTCGGTCACATCACGGACAATGATGGTGTAATGGGCGGCGCCGGCTATGTCCATTTGGCTCACTGAGAGCTCGATTTGAAACGATGTGCCGTCTTTATGTCGTCCAACGGCTTCTTCGCCGGTTCCGACCACAAAGAACGGCTGCTCACTGCCGGTTTTCACAAGGTCGGAGCCGCGCGTGCTTCGGTACAGTAGCGTCTGAATCGCATGACCGCGCAATTCAGCCGCGTTATGGCCGAAGAGCATACATGCCGCGGGATTGACCGATTCGATGATCCACTGCGCATCTGTGACCAGGATTCCATCCGCGGCATGGTCCACAAGGTTGCGCAGGCGCGCCTCCTTCTCGCGCAGCTCTTCCAGCGACCGGACTGCCTGCGCGCGCGCCTGCTCAAGGTCGTTCGTCCGTTCGATGACTTTGGATTCAAGAGACTGCGTGAGATCCTGCAGGGCGCGTGTCTGTGCGCTCATTGCGATGGCTGTTCCGGTTGCCACGGCGAGGAGCCGTTCAAAATCCCCGCGAGGGGTGTCTTGAGATACGGAGAGAGAGCGAGAAGACTCTCCAGACCCGAGCGGTACGCCGGCCGTTTGCAGAGTCGACACGACGCCTTGCAGCACCGTGGATGTTTTCTGAAGCACATGTCGGATGGCATATAAGCCGACCAGCATAATAATCAGCGTCACAGCGAGAAGTCGCCAGAGTGTTTGAGATTGCTCACGTTCGATGTGGGAGAGAGAGACCACCATGCGGACCCACGCCGTGAGTTCATTGCGGTCGAACAATGGCTCGATGATGACCAGCGTGGAGCCTCCCTCGTCCAGGAAGGTTTCAAGAATGACTTCGCGTTTCGCTTTTCGGGCTTCGAGCCACCCCGGATCGTCCAGCACGATTCCAATCCGGCCTGGGTGCTTTGCGG
>JAABQN010000284.1 GCA_011391455.1 Nitrospiraceae bacterium | reverse complement strand
TTGATGAGTGTGACGGCTTTCTTGACTAACGGGGGTGTCATATTGTCGAGGAGGATGATGTCCACCTGGCTTGCTAATGCCTGCTTAACTTGGGCCAAGGACTCCACCTCGACAATCGTCAGCAACTCTTCAGAGGTCTTCGCGTTGGCAAGGCGACAGGCTTTGCGTACAGCTGTTTTGGGATTTTTGAGGAGCGCCAGATGGTTGTCTTTGATCAAAATGCCGTCACCAAGTGAAAAGCGGTGGTTCACTCCGCCTCCCAGCGCCACCGCCCATTTTTGGATGGCCCTCCAACCGGGAAGGGTTTTCCTCGTGTCGAAAATGGCCACCGGGTAGGCGCGCACGGCTTGGCAGAATCGTTGAGTCAATGTCGCAATGCCAGAGAGATGTTGCAGAAAATTCAGCGCAACCCGTTCAGCCATCAGGATCGACCGCCCATCGCCTTCGATGTGCAAGAGTGATTCGCCCCTATCGGCGCGCTGTCCATCGACGCATGTGACAGACAGTTTCAGGGAGGCGTCCACCGCCAAAAACGTTTGAACCGCTGCAGCCATACCGGCCACGATGAGCGGCTGTTGTGCGATGATGGTCGCGCGGGAAGGGATAGCGTCGTGAAACAATGCCGACGTCGTGATGTCGCCTTGTCCGAGATCTTCTTCCAGCCCCTGCCGAACTGCGCGCCTGATAGCGGAAGCCGGAAGCCTGATCATGCGTTAGGTTTCCAACATCGTGCGTAATTGCTGTTCGCTGCTTGCCAGCATGGTTTGATCGTTCTGCAGGCTGCGAAGGCGAGTTTGATGATCGAGAATGACGTCAGGCGGCGCCTTGGCGACGAATTCCTGATTGCCAAGCTTGCCCTCCAACCGTCGCAGTTCTTTCTCCTGCTCCTCCTGCTGTTTCACCATGCGGTCGAGCGCTTTGTTCAGGTCGACATCCCCGGCTACGAGGATCCCGACGGAGAGCCCTTCGGTGACGAGGCGAAGCAGCTTCGTTGTCGGCCAATCGGGCTGCGCCGTAAGATCGACCGTACCGCGGCTCAGATGAGCGAGGTGTGACTGAAGCTGACGGAGTTGGTTGTGTCGCTGCGAGTCGTCGTGCGAGATCAAGACGGGAATCTGCTGTCCCGGGGGATAGCTCAAGAGTACACGTCCCGTGCGGATGAGACTGACAGTCTGTTCCAGCAGTCCGAAGAGTTGTTCGGCCTGTGAAGCCTGCCAGGCTTGGTTAGGCGCGGGATATGTTTGAACGACGATGCTGTCTCCTTCATGCGGGATCGTCTGCCAAATTTCCTCGGTGAGGAACGGCATGAAGGGATGCAGAAGGCGCATCGTGGTGTCCAAAGTCTCCACCAGCGTCTGCCTGGTACTAGGGCCATCCGGATGGGTGGGATCTTGGAGCGCCGGTTTGATCATTTCCACATACCAATCGCAGTACTCATGCCAAATGAAGTGGTAGAGGGCGTTGGCTGCTCGATCGAATCGATAGGTCTCAAGTTCGGACGTGACAGACTGGATTGTGTGGTTCAGACGACTCAAAATCCAACGGTCCGGGAACGATCGCTCAGCCGGAGGCTTCGCGGTTCGAGGGCCATCCAGGTACATCAAGCCGAAGCGCGCAACGTTCCATATCTTATTGGCGAAGTTCCGATAGCCTTCGATCCGTTCTTCGGCCAGCTTGATGTCACGCCCCGGTGAGGCCATTGAGGCGAGCGTAAAGCGCAGCGCGTCGGTGCCGAACTGATTCATGACATGGAGCGGATCGATCACGTTGCCCTTCGACTTGCTCATCTTCTGCCCTTCGGCATCGCGGACCAAGGCGTGGATGTACACGTCACGGAAAGGAACGTCGCCCATGAATTTGATCCCGAGCATGATCATGCGCGCGACCCAAAAGAACAAGATATCGAGACCGGTGACGAGCGTTGCGGTTGGGTAGTAGGTCTTCAGTTCCGGCGTCTGCTCCGGCCATCCCAATGTGGAGAAGGGCCAGAGTCCAGAGGAGAACCAGGTATCGAGCACATCGGGATCGCGGAGGAATGTCTGACCGCTACAGTCCGGACAACTCGTCGGTGCCGCGCGGGACACGATCGGCTTCGCTCCAGGCAGGAGAGTGGT
>JAABQN010000283.1 GCA_011391455.1 Nitrospiraceae bacterium | reverse complement strand
GAGGCGCCTGTCGTGGCCTGTCTATGGATGAACGTTTCATTGCAGGTCTCGCAGTACCAAGCAGGAATTTGGTGACCCCACCAGATCTGCCGGGAGATGCACCAGTCTTTAATATCGCGCATCCAGCCGAGGTAGTTGTTCGTCCAGCCTTCGGGAATAATCCTGATCCGGCCATCCTCGACCGCCTTGATGGCCGGGTCGGCCAACGGTTGAATCTTCACGAACCATTGGGCAGAGAGGTACGGCTCGACCACGGTCTTGCAGCGGTAACATTTTCCGAGTGCCATCTTATGATCGTCGACCTTCGTTAAGAGCGCTCGATCTTTGAGAATCTGTTCGATCTTCGGTCGTGCCTTGGTGACGGGTAGCGTGGCAACGGTATCGATTATGGAGGGCTCGACGCCGGCGGCTTGTAGCCCGCTCCGATCAAGCAGCGCCTGGTGATCAAAAATAGCCAGGCGAGGCAGCTTGTGCCGCTCGCCGGCCTCAAAGTCGTTGAAGTCGTGTGCTGGAGTGATCTTCACCGCACCGGTACCAAATTCTCGATCGACGAGAATCGCATCGCCGACAATGGGG
>JAABQN010000282.1 GCA_011391455.1 Nitrospiraceae bacterium | reverse complement strand
ATAGCCTTGGCGAAGGAGGGTAGTGGCTTCGCAGAATTTCGCAAGATACCCCGCAGCTTGCTGCGGGGAGCTTCATTTGGATGTAGGAATCGTCTTTCGCATCGATCCCGAGACAATTAAAAATTCGTACAAGCGACATTCCAATGGACCATTGAAGAGAGGAATGCGTTTCGAAGGCGCGAGGCCTATCAATTTTGGAACTCTCAAGTCGCCGGTAAAGATATAGGCCCGCCATCCGCTGAATCGCTGTTTCAACCAATCGCCCAGTTGTGGATACAAGGCATCGAGTTCCTCCGGCCGGCTGAGCCGGACTCCGTAGGGGGGATTGATTAACAGCACACCCCGTTCAGCCGGAGCTTCGATATCGAGCACGTCTTGTTGCCGCAGGCGAACATCGATGGCGACTCCTGCCCCCTGAAATATCCGCTGCGCAATCTTCACCGCGGCAGGGTCCTGGTCGGAGGCATAGATGGCGGCCGGTACTTCCGCCAGTTGTTTCAGTCGAGAAGCTTCGCGCAGATGGCCCCAGCGTTGGGCGTCATGGACCAGCAAGCGCTCAAACGCGAAGGACCGGGACAACCCGGGCGCGATCCGGCGCGCCATCATGGCTGCTTCAAGCGGGATCGTTCCGCTGCCGCACATGGGGTCGAGCAGCACGTCTCCGGAGGTCCACCCCGCGAGCCGCAGCAAGCCAGCCGCCAGGTTTTCGCGCAATGGCGCCTCGACGGACAGGACACGATGCCCGCGCTTGAAGAGCGGTTCGCCGGAGGTGTCCAGATAGAAGGTCACCGTCGATTCATTGAGAAAGGCATCGAGCCGGATGTTCGGCCGATGCGTATCCACTGTCGGTCGCTTATGGCGTACCGACATAAATTTATCGCAGACCGCGTCTTTAATTCGTAGCGTGATAAAGTCCAGGCTGGTGAGTGGACAACGGTGCGCGCTCACTTTGACCTTGATGGTCTGTGACGGTGTGAACCAATCCGGCCAGGGTAGGCTATAGGCTGCGCGGTATACATCGTCTTCCGAGCGGTAGGAGGCCTGACCGACTTCCCAGAGCACGCGGCTGGCAATATGACTTTTGAGATTGACCCAATACATCGTAGACCAGGGAGCCTGGAAGCCGATCCCGCCATCCGTCTTTGTGGTCGTAGGTATGCCAAGGTCGTGGAGTTCCTGTTCAAGAATCCCCTCCAACCCGCGTGGGCAGGGTGCAAAGAACCGCAGTTTTGTGTTATCCATGCTCATACTAACGCGGCGCGAGACGTGCGGGACAAGCGAGACGAGTGAGCTTTCCTTTTCTGCTCGTCACTCTCACACATCACGTATCACTTTCTTATGAACTATTGCAGCGCCTGTGGCGCCTCAGTTACCAAGAAGGTTCCCGCCGGCGACAACTTGCCTCGGTTCGTATGCGACACTTGTCAGGCCATTCATTACCATAATCCGAAAATCGTCGCAGGCTGCATTCCAGAGTGGGGCGGTCAAATCCTCCTCTGTCGGCGTGCGATCGAACCCAAGTCCGGTCTCTGGACCTTTCCTGCCGGCTTCATGGAAATCGGCGAGAGTACCGAACAGGCGGCTGTTCGCGAGACTCTGGAGGAAGCACAGGCTCAGGTAGAGCATATCTGCCTCTTTGCAGTTCTAAGTCTCCCGCACATCGGCCAGGCTTACCTGGTATTCCGCGGGCCGATGCGTTCGCCGGATTTCGGGGTGGGTGAAGAAAGTCTGGAGGTGCAGCTATTTTCACCCTCTGCAATTCCATGGGACAAGATCGCCTTCCCCGTGGTCAAGGACGCCCTGCGCCGCTATGTCGACGATGTGACGCGGGGTGAGTTCCAGGTGCATGTTGCCAGCCTGCCAGACCGCCTCACATAATCCATCAGGATGCTGAAAAAGCCCGCCAGCGGCGTTCTCGCATCGTTCAGACCCTCAACGTACCACAAGGGTACGCATCGGGCCTTCACTCGCTGCGGCCTTGCTGGACAGTCTTTTTGAGCATCCTGCTACTACCCCTTAATTAAGAGTGGGAATCGTGAGGAGAGGCAAGCTGCGCCCCTTGTCATCGTGTAGAAAGCGAAACCCGGTTGCCTCAGTGTAGTCCATCGTCACGTTTTCTATCCGTGGGGCACTCCGCCGATCAACGGCAATGGTGAGGCCATCGATCTGCCGAACGTCGTCTTCAGGCTGCGGGGTTGCTTCTAACGTGATGTTGAAGCTTAAGCGCGAATCATCCAGGTCGCGCACGGAAATCCTGACGACCGGATCCTGAGGATGATGGACTTGAATCGCTTTCAGCTGTGCAATGGCGGTAAGTGTGAGGGCAATCATGAGCGGAACTCTGTTTGGCGGACGATCCTGTGAATGTCGACCATGTGATCGCCCCGGTCAATGGAGTAGAAAATTCGCCAGCCCTCAACCGCATATTTGGAAAGGCCTGGCAGGTCTGACGCAATGAGTTCGTGGCGTAAGTTATCGATGTTGGAAGCAATCCATTTAGTTTTCTCTAAGAGCCGCTGTGCCATGGACAGCTCAAGGCTCGCAAGGTCTGTGAGAATGGCTGGGCAATAGGCGAGCCGATACCAGGCCATGGTGTCCTTACCAGCGGAGACCGAGCTTGTTCGCAATCTCCTCGCCGGACAGTCTTTCCTTATTGGACAAGGACTCTTTCAGACGGGCGTGCAGGCCTTCGCCAAGCTGGAG
>JAABQN010000281.1 GCA_011391455.1 Nitrospiraceae bacterium | reverse complement strand
TCTCGATTGAGCAAGCTGCTCCCCGCGCAAGGTCTTCACAATAAAACCATTCTCACTGAACTCGATATCTTTCATTCGACGCATCAGCTGTCTCCTTTCTAGAGAACATCAAGGTGGCATCGTTTCCTCGGGCTACTGTTTTTCATAATCTACGTATTCCGTCACCTGGCTGTTCCGCCAGGTGACGGAATACATGGGAGGCGCGTACTAATGCTGTGCTCTGAAACTGAGGAATCCGCGTGAGCGAAGATTCCGAAGATATTCCACTGCCACATGATTGGAAAGGGGACTCCAATGAAAGATCGCCGGGGGTTCCAGATTCTCGACGGATTTCGGCAATCCTTCAGCAAGCCGGCGTACCAGCATGCGGCTCTCGCCCAGGGGATTTCACACGACAGAAACCAATCCTGTGCTTGCCCGCTCCATGAACAGGATGGAGGTAGCCTCGCCACGGCCCTCACAGCATCTGAACAGCGATTGAGCGATCTGCTTCACGATCGCAGCCGCATCGGACGGGAATTGCACGAATCTGTGCTGCAAGCGCTCTATGCGATCAGGCTGACCATTGAGCAAACCTCTGGAATGCGTGAGGGGGCGCCACAAGCTGTGCCCTGCTCCCGCGATCTAGCTACCGACCAGCTCCATTCGCTTATCCATGACATCCGACGCATGATTCAGACGGTGGAGTCTGACTGCGTGGATCCGTTTAGGCTGGTCTCCGAGTTACAGGCCCTCGCCCAGATGGTTGAGCGGATGAGCCAGGTACGGATTCGTGTGGAGATCGACCGGGCGGCAGAGGAAATTCTGACCGGCGAAGAAGCACGTGAACTCGTCACAATCGCCAGGGAAGCCTTGAACAATTGCGTCCATCACGCCCAGGCCACGCGGATCGTGATTGCACTTCGGCCTATCGGCTCACGCGTCCGCATGACCATTCGCGACAACGGGTCAGGCTTCGACGTCGAGCAAAGACGGGCAAAAGGCCTTGGATTTTCGCAGATGGAAGCGCGGGTTCGGAAGATCGGCGGTCGCCTGGAGATCGAATCTACGGTGGGTCGAGGCACCTGTATCTCCGCAGACATCTACCCTGAACCGATACTCACGACGATATGAAATACCCAGTTACCGACCGTGTTACGGCCTCATCGTCTTACGTTCCCAATGGAGGAGTAAGCAAGAACAACATGATCAAGGCACTAAGCTCTCCAATGTCGATTCCTCACCCAGAGTCCGTCGTTCCGTCTACCAATATGGAAGAGGACCTCCGGCTGGCCCATGCTCGATTATGTAGCGAAGCTCGCTTGGTGCAGAGAGCAGTAGAAGAGGAGCGACGCAGAATTGCACGGGAGTTGCACGACGAGTTTGGGCAGGCCTTGACCGGCTTGAAATTCGACTTGGCCTGGTTAGGTATGAAGCTGACGCAATCGTCTGCTCCAACCAGCGGCGAGGACATGCTGAACAGGGTCCAGTCCATGTCGGGATCGGTCGACGCGCTCTTGGAGTCCGTTCGCGCGACAGCATCATCCCTGCGCCCCGCGATGCTGGACGATCTCGGGCTGATCACGGCGTTGGAGAGCCTCGCCACGACGCTCCAGCATCGCACGGGCGCACGTTGCGCAATAGACGTGGCTCCGGAGTTGTTATGCATCACGCTGCCTTCCGAAGTGTCTGCCGCGCTATTTCGAATTGCGCAGGAATTACTGACGAATGTGATGCGTCACGCTGTTGCCTCACAGGTTCACATGCGGCTGTACCAGGACGGCGCTATGGTGACGTTAGAAGTGACTGACAATGGAAAGGGGATTATCAGCAAGAGGATGACCAGACCTCATTCCTTTGGGCTTCGAGGCATGCAGGAGCGGGCCTCCCTCCTGGGCGGGTGCTTTCAAATCATAGGATTGCCCGGGATCGGAACCACAGCCATCGCCTCCCTGCCGGTTACGGAGTGCGTCGCCCCATGATTGCGACACAGACTAAATCCGAGCCGGTAAGAATTCTTGTCATTGACGATCACGAGGTCGTGCGCCGGGGCGTGAAACAGATTCTTGAGGAGACCTTCGCGCAGGTCGAAGTCGGAGAAGCAAATACCAGCCGGAAGGGGATGGCTGCAGTGCAGCAGCAGCCTTGGGATCTGGTAATCCTGGATATCAACCTTCCCGATCAGAGTGGATTGCAGCTGCTGGGCGAGCTACACGATGCAAAGCCCGGACTCCCACTGATGGTCTTGAGCCTGCATCCTGAGGAGCAATACGCCGTTCGTGTCTTCCGTGCAGGGGCAAAGGCCTACCTCACTAAACAGACCGCACCGGATGAGCTGGCCAAGGCCGTCAAGCAAGTTCTGAGCGGTCGTATGTATGTCACCGTTTCCATCGGGGAGCATATGGCCGACAGCTTGAGCAAGGGTTCAGCAGATCCCGTCCCTTCCACATTATCGGAGCGAGAACGTGAAGTTCTCGTACGAATAGCCCAAGGCCAGTCCATCAAGCAGGTCGCGCAGTCCCTCACGCTCAGCGCCAAGACTGTCAGTACGTATCGAGGGCGCCTCCTGGATAAGCTGCAACTCACAACCACCGCCGAATTGATTCGCTATGCGCTCGACCATCATTTGGTTGACTAGCAGGCTGTTGATAAAGTCCGCCAGCGGCGTTCTCGCATTGTTCAGATCCTCAACGTACCCCAAAGGGTACGCTTCCGGTCTTCACTCGCTGCGGCC
>JAABQN010000030.1 GCA_011391455.1 Nitrospiraceae bacterium | reverse complement strand
TGGAGCTGGGAAAACCACCACCATGCGTATTCTGACCTGTTTCATGCCAGCCACCGAAGGCACGGCACGGGTGGCGGGATTCGATTGTGCGGACCAGCCAATGGAGGTGAAACGCCGGATCGGCTACTTGCCGGAAACTCCGCCGGTTTACCTGGAGTTGACGGTGGCGGAGTATCTTCAATTCGTGGGCCGTCTCCGTGGTCTGAGTGGGAAAATACTCACTGCGTCTATCCAGCGTGAAGTCGAACGGCTTGGACTTGGCACGGTGCAACACCGGCTGATCGGAAACCTGTCGCGCGGATATCGCCAGCGCGTCGGTCTGGCCCAGGCTCTGCTGCACGATCCCCCGATCTTAATCCTGGACGAACCGACGGTCGGCCTCGATCCCAAACAGATTATCGAGATCCGGGAGTTGATCAAGAACCTGGCTGGATCCCATTCTGTCATCCTGAGCACCCACATTCTTCCTGAAGCTACTGCCGTGTGCCAGCGCGTCGTGATCATCAGCGGCGGGCGCATCGTGGCCGAAGATACGCCCGAACAACTCTCTGCGCGCCTGCGCCAGTCCGAAAAGATCTCGATCACCCTCAAATCTCCCGCCATAGATACCGGGAGTCGCCTAAAAGGGGTGCAGGGGGTTCAGAACGTCTTCACCAGCGACGCCTCCGGCACCTTTCTCCTGGAATGCGAGCTTGGCCGGGACGTGCGGGAAGAGGTGGCCCGCCTGTCGGTCACCAGTGGGTGGGGCCTGCTCGAACTCAAAGCCATCTCCATGACCTTGGAAGACGTGTTTCTCCAGCTAACCAGGCATGAGGAAGGCCTGGCGCCGGACACAGTTGCCGCTTCCGTAGAAGCTACAGGGCAACCGGTATGACTCCAGTTCAAGCCATCATTGCTAAGGAGTTGCGCTCGTACTTTGTCTCGCCCGTGGTCTATGTCGTGGGAGCTGTGTTTCTGTTGATCGTGGGACTGCTTGCCTATCTCTATGTAGTTTTTGCCGGAGCCCAGGCGATTCAGCTGATGCAGGTGCAGGGGAACGCCCAGCTCAATCTGAACGATTTGGTTTTCAGGAATCTGTTTGCCAGCATGCGGTTTATTCTTCTGATAATCCTGCCAATCCTGACGATGAGGCTCTTTGCCGAAGAACGTAAGCTTCGCACCTTCGAGTTCCTGCTGACCTCTCCGATCGGCATCAACGAAATCGTGGCAGGCAAGTTCATGAGTGTATTTCTTGTGTTCCTGAGCTTACTCGGGTTGACCGGCCTCATGCCGCTCATGCTCGCGCTCTTCAGCGATTTCGATTGGTATCCCGTGCTGACCGGTTATCTTGGACTCGTCTTGCTCGGCGCCCTCTTTCTTTCCGTCGGCATGCTGGCCTCGGCATTGACCGAGAATCAGATCGTTGCGGCCTTTGTGAGCATCGGTCTGCTCTTAGTCCTGTGGCTCCTTTCCGGCTTGGGCACATTGCTGGGGGATACGGCCATCGGGCAGGCCGTCTCGTACCTGTCATTCATGGAGCACTTCGACCACTTGGTCCGAGGGTTGGTCGACACGAAAGATCTCGTGTATTTTTTCAGCAGTCTGGCCCTGATGCTCTTTTTGTCTCACCGAGTTGTGGACTCGGCGCGGTGGAAATGAACCTCAAGACGATTCCATTTGGTGTGATTGGAGTGGTTCTGGCTGTGGCCGGAGCGATCGGCTATAGCCTTGTCCCGGAGAAGCTCTGGATCGCCACGCTCCTGGAAGTAGCGGCTCTCCTCTGTCTCGTCACGTTTGTTGTCGTCCATTTCAGCGGACTGAAAGCCTTTTCCAGCCGCCGATCTACACGCGTAGGCGCCAACAGTCTATTCATGATCCTTCTTTTCGCAGGCATTCTCGTCATCGTCAACTTTCTCGCTGCCCGCCACTCTATTCGTTGGGATTTGTCAGAGAACCAGAACTTTTCCCTCGCCCCGCAAACGCATCGCGTGCTCAGGAATCTCGCGCGTGCGGTGACGGTCACGGTCTTTACCAGAGAAAAGGACCCAGGCTACCAAGCCTATAAAGAACGGCTTGATAGTTATCGGCAAGCCAGTTCAAAGATATCGGTGGAGTTTGTCGACCCGGAACGGCAGCCGAAGGTCGCTCAGCAATACGGCGTTACCAGAACCGATACGGCCATCTTTGAAAGTGCCGGACAGACTGTTCGGGTTACTGTTCCCTCGGAAGTGGAACTGACAGGGGCGTTGATCCGTGTGTCTCAAGACAGCAAGAAACGGGTGCTCTTTCTTGAAGGGCACGGGGAGCCGAGTCTCGACGATCGGGAGCGGACCGGACTCTTTGCCGCCAGAGAGATTTTGATCAAGCAGGGCTACGATGTCGGCACGCTCAGCTTGCTGAAAGAAACAGCTGTGCCGGATCACACCGCCATCCTCGTCGTGGCCGGCCCTCGCAGACCGGTGATCACCGAGGAGCAGGAACGGATTCATACTTATGTGGAAAAGGGCGGCCATCTCCTGCTGCTCATCGACCCGGATACACAGGCCGATCTGAATCCTCTGCTCAAGCAGTGGGGCTTAGGGGTCGGTCCTGGGGCCTTGGTCGATCTCCAAGATCGATTAGCGCAAGGCGACCTGACGTCGCTGCTTGTCCGCACGTTTACTGAACACGAAATTACGCAGGATCTCTCCGCCGCCGTGCTGTTTCCCCTCGCGCGCCATATCACCTTCGATGAACAGGCCGGTAGCGCATGGGACTATGTGCCGCTCGCCCGTACGTCGCCAAACAGCTGGGCAGAAACCGACCTGAAGGGCCGTGTCGTCAACCTCAATGAAAAGGAAGACATCAAAGGCCCGTTGCCAATGGCTGCGGCCCTCGCGCCAAAGGTCGCACCGGAGGAAGGCAAGCCTCGCCCGGCGATCGTCGTCATTGGCAATTCCACGTTTGCAACCAATGCCTTTGTAAACTTTCCCGGCAATAGTGACTTCTTTCTCCATACGACCGGGTGGCTGGCTGAAGAACGGAACATGATGGCGATTATCCCGAAGGATTCCGCGCTACGGCCGTTTACACCCAACCCGTTAGAGGAGCGAACACTGCTCTATCTGCAAGTCGTCCTCCTGCCTGCCGCTATGCTTTTCTCCGGCATCATGGTATGGCGCAAACGCCGGCGCCTCTAGCCTCATGCGATATTGGCCCACACTCGTCATGGTGTTTCTATTGGCCGGACTCGGCCTGTACCTCTATGCAGTCGAACTTCCGAAGAAGGAGTCGCAGGAACGGCAAGACACAGTCGAGAAGAAGGTATTAGTATTTGACCAGGAAGCCCTCTCTGGGCTTACGATCGAATCCGATCAGCCGAAACTCGTTTTTGCCCGCACCTCTGAGAAGGGCTGGGCATTGACTGCGCCGCTCAGCACTGAAGCCGATCAGCGGGAGGTGCAGAATCTCATCCGGGCCTTGGTCACAGGCACTGTGGCCCGAGTCGTCGAGGATCGCCCGACCACTCTTGCTCCCTTTGGACTCGACAACCCGGTGACAACCATCACCGTCGAAGCCGGCGCCGCGCGGGAGACCTTCTCTATCGGGGATAGTGGCCCCCTCTCCTCCACCCTCTATGTCCTTCGTGGGTCGGACCGAAAGATCCTACTGACCAATCTGGCGCCCAAAGATTTCGTGAATAAGACCTTGATGACCTTTCGACGCAAGGATCTCTTGCATATGTCACAGGGCGATGTCGAACGGATCCGGTTGACCTATCCAACCACCGAAATTGTCCTCTATCAGGGACAGGAGAAGCCGAAGAGCAAATGGAAGCTCCGTTACCCGATTGAGGCCGAAGCCGATCAAACAGAAGTGCGAGCCTTGCTGTTCAGGCTTGAAGACCTCAAAGCGATGGGTATCGTCGATCCGGGTCCAGAACGGGATGCCTTGGCCAAAACGCTCACCGCGCCGAAAGTGAAAGTCGCCATTCATACGGCTAATGGCGACCAGACGGTCAAACTGTACCAGCCGGATCCGGCCAGCGGCGAAGCCATTGCGGAAACGAGCCCCACTGGGCCGCTCTATCGCATTAATCCCATCGCGATCAGAGACCTGACCAAGGAATTGTTTAATTTTCAAGACAAGCGGCTGCTTGGCATCGACTATACCGACATCGCTATGCTCTCCATTAAGACGCCGACCGAACAATATGTCCTGATCAACCAACAGAATGAGTGGGTTTTGGAAGATCAGCCGGCTGAGAAATTGGACCAACAGGCCACCGACTTGTTTGTCAGCCGTGTCGCCAATGTCCCTGCAGAGGAGCGCGTGACCAAACAGGCTGGGCCACTGGCTCCCTATGGCCTCGTGGAGCCAGCAGCGGAATTTATCGCTACGGGAAGGAATGGGAAAACAACTGGGAAGCTCTCGGTTGGGAGCCATGCGAATGGGTTGGCCTACGCCATGGGTCAACGGATCCCAGGCGTTTTTCATATTCGGGCTGATCTGCTGACACAGATCCCTCCAAAGAAAGACCTGCTCGCTGCCTCATTGGAAAGGGCTGCTACTTCTCGCTAGCTCGTATGAGTCGCGAGCCTTTCTGCCTTCCCCAGTTCGTCCCTTGCGTCGAATAAAGTACCCTCTTAGAATAAGATTCCCTACGATGTGTCCATGCCAGCAAGGACTCGATATGTTAACGTAGGAGTTCGGGATTTGAGTAAGAACTATCAAGGACGAATGAGAGGAAATCAGTGAAACTGAGAATGGCGGTATTCGGAGTGGGGCTATTCCTTACCCTGTTGGCACCAGTCGTCCCGACCATGGCGGCGGCGGCGACATTACATATTCCTCCGGTGTTTCAGGAGCGCCCCAGCTGGTGTTGGGCAGCCGTTGGAGAAATGGTTTTCAAATACTACTACGTGCCAGCTGTTCATCAGACAGACTATCAGTGTGGGATTGCGCGGGGACAAAAGCTTTGCTCGGGGACACCGAACTGTTTGGAATGTGATCTCCCTGCCGGCGATGAAGTCACCATGGTTCGAATGCTTGAACAGTATCCTGTAATGGCCAAGCCGGGCGGTATGGCCGGAGATATCGCGCTGACAGTTCAATCGAAGGCCGGCAGTCTTTCAGAACTAGAAGTGAAAAAGGAGATCGATGAGGGCCGTCCTATTATCGCTAGAGTGTCTCCATCCGGGTTCAAGATAGATGGAATCTCTCAACATATGGCCCTCATCGTTGGCTATGACGATAGCTCCGGCGCCTTGATGCTGACCGTGAATGATCCTTTTCCTTTTGAAGACGACCGTTTCCTCTGGATCTCGAATCCCTATCAACCAAACATGGATATGTCAGGAGAAAACACCGGCCAATATGAGATCAGCTATGAAAGGTTTCTCTCAAAGATAAAGTGGAAGCAGACAATGTACCGGATCACTTGCACCGGGGAAGGCTGTCCCCCTGATGACCCTCACGTGACAGATGGCCCGGTTGAGAAAGACGACCGCAAAGTGATTCAAGCCGTTCTCACGGCGTTTTCCGGAGACTTCAAGGCCTTACGCACAGGGCATAAAGCGGTCGATGGGACAGGGACAACATGGCGGTCAACAGTTTCCTTTGCCGGCGCCAAGCAATGTTTGGTGAGGGACAAAGACGGTTCTGAGGGGGCGAGGTGGAGTTGCCTCTACAAGTTTTCAGACAGGGCAGAAGCGGAAAAATCGGCGGAGGATATTGTTAAACGATTGCACAACAGTTTGCCGAATGGTTGGACTGGAACGAATCTCGATGAGGACTCTGACACGGAGTTGTATGTCAAGACCGACAAGTTTTTCGCGAGTAACCCAGGCACGAATTCGTCGATCAGGCTGTACTTCATTGACGTCAAAAAGAATGGGCGGGTCACAATGTATCTTTCCGTTCAATCTCCGCTTCCAATCCACCCATAAGTAGGCTAAGTTCAAGCTACGCCCCCGTAGCTCAGTTGGATAGAGCAGCGGTTTCCTAAACCGTTTGTCGTACGTTCAATTCGTATCGGGGGCACCAATTCACCCGCCTACGCAGGAAGCCACAGCTGTAAAGCTGTGGAGGAATGCGCAGCGGGTGTCCTCCGACCCGTCGGCCAGAGCCTATGGGCGGCGTGCCGAAGCCTTGGCGAAGGAGGACACGCTTCCAGCCTTCGTAGCCTTGTCGGCTACTACGGCGGAGTAGGCTCGGCGGGTTCCGCCGAAGACACAAAAGGGACCACGGCTGCCCGTCCTCCGCAGTAGTCTGCTACGGAGGATGGATAAAGCCGTGGGGCTCCACACCGCTCATCCTCATATCTGCTTCAATTATTCTCCTTCGCCGAATACCCCGTAGCTTCCAGCCTTCGTAGCCGAAGTGGCTACTTCGGCGGAGTAGGCTGCTACGGGGATGAAGGCGAGGAGAACCCTCCGTAGCCTTGGCGAAGGAGGGTAGAGGCTTCGGCACGCCGCCCAAAGGCTTTGGCCGACGGGTCGGAGAATTTCGCAGGATACCCCGTAGCTTGCTACGGGGAGCTTCATCGTCAGCAAGAACTGCAATTTCTCTTCGGGTGGCATAAAGTTTTCTTGTCTGTTTTCTCATGTTTTCTTGTCACGTTGTGGAGGCTGGGCTAGACTTCCCTCACATCTATGGCACGTGCAAAACCATCAGAACAGATCCGTGCGCGCTCCAAAGCCGCCACGATTGAAGAGCTCACCCGTGGCGCCGGAAATCTCCAGGAACTCCTTGCGAAGGTGGAAGACCTTGGCCGGGAAGGCTTCCCGTATGTCGACGCGGCGATAGCAAGAACAGAGTTGCAATTCCGTGAGTGCATCCGCCGCACGTTTGGCGAAAAGTCTCCTGAATATCAAGAGCATCGGCACCATAGACTTCTCATGGACAGTCCTGAGAACGCGCGGCAGAGCATCGCTCTGATCAAGACGATTATTGCCGCGATTGAGCAGAAGAAACGAGACTTACAAGATCCTCCTCCCCAAGAAAACGCAGCAACGAAGCCGGCTCCATCGATACCGACACGTCCACAGATGACCTTAGTGCCGGCATCAGTCTCGACGGTTCAGATGGCTATGACGCAAACAGGAGCGATCACGCCGCCGCCGGTGGTTATGGCTAGGGATCTTGGCGTGGCCCCAGTGATCGCCGTACCGAGCCCACCGCCGGCGCCCCCGGTTGCCCAGGCCTTTGCGGCATCTTTGCCAAAACCAGAATTTCTGAGACCATCCCCACCAGCAGCAGTTCCAGCTCCAGCAGTCATGCCTGTACCAGCGACGACGCCTATGCCTCCGCACCAGGTAGTTCGAGTTGCCCCGGAGCCTCAGCCGCCGTTCTCACCAGCGGTACAGACCGCATCGGCAGATCTGCCATATGCAGGCACACCATTGCATCTGTTGCGCGGCGCAGCAACGCCCATCGTGCATCCAATTACTTCCGCCAGGCTGCAGCCCCAGATACAGGAAGCGCCTCCCGTCTCTACGCAGCCGCCGCCACCCCAAGCAGCGCCGGCCGATTCTTTCCCGGACCAGAAGCCGGTATCGCAGTCTTCCCAGGCTGCAGCGGACCCTGTCGAACGCGTGAAGACACTCTGTTATCGGTTCCACTCCGTCGCCCGGCAGTTGCGGCTTCGTGTGGAATATCGAGCTACGTTATCTGTGGAAGACGAGTTCGATGCGCAAGACTTGCTGCATGCACTCTTACGGATACAATTCGACAATATCGAGACGGATGAATGGACGCCGAGTTATTCAAGCGGAGCCCCGCGCACGACACTCTTGCTGAATGACGGCCGTCTTGCGGTGATCGTGAAGAAGACACGTCCCGGTCTCAATGCCAAAGATTTCACCGACCAGCTTCGGATTGACGCCGAACGGTATCGTTCCTACGGCTGTTGCAGAACGCTATTGTGCTTCATGTACGACCCCGAAGGCCGAATCGGGAACCCGCGAGGCCTCGAAGCTAGTCTCACGAGCGTGACCGATTCATTTGTTATCGACGTGCTTGTCGCCCCGAAATGAGGTTATAAATGAAGAAGTCTAAATCCGACGCTGTCACACGCACCACCCCGACTGCGGGCGCTCCCACGGTGAAAGAGACGGCAAGCATCCACCAGGTTGGCCTACGTCCCGCTATTTCGTCCGTGCCGAATACGATCCACACCCCAATCGATGGAGGGAGAGTCGTGTCGGATCGGGCCTATGTGTTCATCAACGTCCATCCGGGACGGACAAGCGATGTGACTCGGGCTCTGTACGGGATCAAGCAGATCAAGACTATTGACCCTTGCTGGGGCAAGCCGGATATTATTGTGGTGGTGGAAGTGTCGGACCAGGATGCCATGACCCAGTTGGTGCTGAGCCGGATTCACGAGATCGACGGCGTTTCGCAGACTGAAACCCATCTCGTCTATCGATTGAAGACTACTAACGCCGCGTGACTCCGCTCATCGCGAGCTCAGCTAGTCTGTCTAGTCTGTTCGGTCTATCTGGTTCATTTGATTAGTTTCGTTAGACCAAATCCACGAGATAGACCAAATAGACCAGATAGACCAGTCCAGTTTCCTACTCGGTCTCTCCGCTGTCGGCATCATCGCCAAGATCTAACCCGAACCGTTCGGCCATCCGATAGAGTGTGCGCCGGTCGATGCCGAGGATTTTAGAGGCTTTGACTTTATTCCCCTTCGTTTCCTTCAGCACGCGGATGAGATGGCGTTTCTCGATTTCCTCAAGTGTCAGGCCCCCCTCATCGCTGTGATCAATCGTCCCGGTGGTGTCTTTCGACGGCATCTCTGTCCGGTGCAGCGACGCGGGCAGATCGTCCGGTGTGAGGAGGGGGCCGTGGCTCAACGAGACAGCTCGCTCAACGGCATTTTCCAACTCGCGCACATTGCCGGGCCACCGATACTGTACCAACAATGCCATCGTCTCCGGGAGCACCCCGCGCACCGCATGCGCCGCTCCTGCCGCGCATTTTTGCAAAAAGTGATGCACCAACATCGGAATGTCCTCCCGCCGCTCCACCAGCGACGGCAAGGTGATATGCACGACATTGAGCCGATAAAATAAGTCGTCCCGAAACTTCCCTTCCTTCACGAGCTGTTCGAGGTCCCGATTGGTTGCAGCGATGATACGGACATCGACCTTCGTCGATGTCGTACTGCCGACACGGCGGACTTCGTGATCTTGCATCACCCGCAAGAGCTTGACTTGAAGGGCCTGGCCGGTTTCACCGATTTCGTCGAGAAACAGTGTGCCCCCGTTGGCGGACTCAAAGAGGCCGATTTTGTTTCCCGTCGCGCCGGTAAAGGCTCCTTTCTCATACCCGAACATTTCCGATTCCAGAAGGGTGTCCGGCAAGGCTCCGCAATTCACCGGAATAAATGGCTTGTCCCGACGAGGCCCATTCGCATGGATCGCCCGCGCAATCAACTCCTTGCCGGTCCCGCTTTCGCCTTGCAGGAGCACCGTGCTCTTGCTATCGGTCACCCGAGCCACCAGCTTATACACTTCCAGCATGGCGGGACTGCTCCCCACCAGCGGGGACCATTCATCTTTGTTCTTCAACTCTTCTCGGAATCGCGCATTTTCCCGGATGAGCCGGCAGTGATCGAGACTCCGCTTGACTACCAGCTTGATATCCTCTTTCTTAAACGGCTTGGCGAGATAGTCGTAGGCTCCTTGCTTGATCGCTTCGATCGCACCTTCAAGAGAGCCGAATGAGGTCAGCACGACAACCGCAGTGTCAGGTCTCATCTGTTTGAATTCTCGCAGGACCGTGAGCCCATCGACTGCGCCCATGCGAATATCTGTCAGCACCAAATCCACTTTCCCCTGGCGCCCACGAGCGATCACTTCTTCTCCGCTGGCGAAGGCTTCAACGACATAGCCTTCTTTCTTTAAGGCTTCAGCCAAGAGGTCGCGTGCGACTGCATCGTCGTCGGCTACAAGAATATTTGCTGGTTGCATCAGTTTTTCTCCGTCATGTGCGTCTGCTCGGTCTTTAACCCAGGCAAGGTCACGGTGACGGTCGTGCCGTGACCGATCTCGCTTTTGAGTGAAAGACTGCCTCCATGGGCCAGGATCGTTTCACGGCTTAAGAATAACCCTAGCCCGGTACCCGTGCCAACCGCTTTGGTCGTAAAAAACGGTTCAAAGGCTTTCTGTATATCGGCTTCCGGCATGCCGCATCCTGTGTCTCGCACCTCGATGGTGATGACCAGCGGTGACATCGCATCGGCTACCTGTCGGCCGCGGGCGAGTTCATCGGGCAAGGTCGCCCGGCCTTCTACTGATATGCTCACTGCTCCATGCGGCGGGGTAGCGGCTAAGGCATTGGCTAATACGTTCACCAACACTTGATGCATCTTTTCCGCATCGGCCCATACGAGAGGGAGGTCTCCGGGAATCTCGACCGTCAGGGTAATCTCTTTTGCATGGAACGCCGGTTCCATGAGCACGGCTGCCGGGTTGATCATTTGATCCACAGGCAGCCATATCGGTTCAGGCCGGCGCTGTCTGGTCGAGGAGAGCAAATCCTGAATGATCCGGACCACCCGTGTGAGCTGCTCATCGATTACAGTCACTCGTTTCTTCATTTCAGGTGTGACGCCAGGCTCCTCAGCCAGCGCTTGCACGTGCCAGGCAATCGAGTGCAGCGGCGTTCCGATCTCATGCGCGACGGAAGCCACAATTTGTCCCACTGCCGCTAAGCGTTCCGATCGATTCAACCGGTCTTTCGCATCGACCAGCTGCGTATTGGCCTTCAGGAGATTTTCCGTCTCGCGGGCGAGCGCGGCACGCGCCTCCGCCTCTCTCGTCTTACGCTCTTCCCACGTCATTCCGATGTAGGCCACGACCAGAAGCACTCCTGCAACCACGCTGCGATTGATCACCGCCGATTGCAACCGCCCAGGCTTGGTCGGTTGCATCAGTCCCATATAGGTCGCCACGATACAGGCCAGCACCGTTACGATCATCAGGCTGCGGCTGCGCAATGTTGCAACCAACAGAATCGGCAACACAAAACCGTAGGCGCCGACCACGTTCGCCGGGGCAGCCATTTCAAGCGCGACGATCGTCAGAAATACCGCCCCTGCGATCGCCAGCACAATGCGATTTTGCTTCAACATGGGAATGGGTGGTGCATAGACTGCCGATGAACCATTGTGAGAGCTCTAGCAGGCTGCGAGGAAATTATTTCGTGTCGTAGGCATTCAAGGGCCTGCTCCTCAGGGATGTTCAAAAAGGCCATCCCTCAAAGCCCGTCCAATTTTCTCTATCTCTTTTTTAGGGGAGTGGCCGAGGCTGTCCTTTACTGCGTGCATCGAACGATATAGATGACCTCTCCAAGCTCGCTCGTTTTCTCTCCAGGGATGGGGGCTGATTGATCTTCCACTGCGCGCGTCCAACGAGGGGAGTCCGCGACCGCGCGTTGCGCGAGCACAGAAGATCATCAGGCTCCATCCCTTCCCCCGTTCTGCGAGCAAGAAGGGCACCTGGCCGCTCCCCCTCTTACCCTAGCGGACGGGTTGAACGCAAGACAGCCCCAAGCTGCTGCAGACGCTCATCGCATACAATGTCATCCACGCGAACCGCGTACTTACGAGTCCAGTTCGGATGGCTGTCGACCGTCCCGGGAAGATTAGTTTGCGACAGTTCGCCTAAGCCGTCTTCGAGATTCGCCAACACGATGCAGGACGACGCGCGGGCCAGGTAGAGATGAATCGCTTGGCAGAGTTCAGCCGTCATGGCAGGCGCGGTAGCCAGATCCTCAGTCACGCCGTTTGGGAGGAGGCTTTCCCGTTTAAGCGCACTGAGAATGCGTGTCTTGTCGCGCTGGCGTTCCTCCCAGGTCTGATGGCGCACTGCGTCATCTGTAATGGCACCCAATTCGGCACGTACCCGTAAGTCCTCGCCGGACCAAAACCCGGTCAGCGTCGGCAAGTCGTGCGTCGTCGCGACAGCCAACGATTGTGCGGGATAGTCGCCAGGCGACTTCATTGTGCCGTCTGCGCCACGCTCGAAGTAGAGCACTCGATAGGACAGGACTCTCGCCTTCGCCAACTGCTCTCTGAGCCAATCGGGGACCGTGCCGAGGTCTTCTCCTATCACCAAGGTTTTGGATCGAACGCTCTCCAATGCCATGATCGCCAATAAGTCTTCAAAGGGGTAATGCACATACGTGCCTTCGGAGGCGGGCTTCCCGTGCGGAATCCAGAAGAGGCGGAAAAGTGCCATCACATGATCCACCCGGATGGCACCGCCGGATCGGAAATTATTGCGCAGCAACTGGATCAGTAGCTCATAGCCGCTGGCGCGTAACGCATGGGGGTTGATCGGCGGGAGACCCCAATTCTGTCCCTCCGGCGCAAACGCGTCAGGCGGGGCGCCGCAGTCGGCTCCGAGCGCCAGCACCGATTGATAGATCCAGGCCTCGGCACCATTCCGATCGGCGCCAAGAGCCAAGTCATGATACAGCCCGATCGGCATCGCCAGTTGCTCAGTCGCCCTTCGGATCTCGTTCAGCTGTTCACATGCCACCCACTGGATGTATTGAAAGAAGCGAATGCGCGTTGGGTGCCGCTTCGCATATTCACGAACTGGTTGGCCAGGCATCAAGAATTGTTTGGGCCAATCGTGCCAGGTGGCCGACTTGGATTGAATCAGCCGGCGTTCTTCCTCCAATGTCTGGAAGGTGGCATACAACTCGAGTGATGTGCCTTCAGACTGGATAAACTGTTCCAAGGACCGGGCGCGCGCCGTTTCCGGTTGGCGATGGGGCTCCTCTCCGCTATAGGCCTCTGTAAGGAATTTGCGGTAGGCCAATTCGAGCATGGTGCGCTTGGCGGCCGCTATGGAGTCGTAGTCCACCAGCCGACTCTCTCGCAGCGCCTGAAGCGTGGCTTGAAACTCGGGAGCGTGGAACCGTCGCTGGGCCTCCTCCGACCTGCAAAATTCCGGCAGCCGATCGAGATCGATATAGAGTTCATTGAGATACAGTCGGCTGTTCGGCGCATAGGGACTGATGTGATACGGCGTAGTATTCCTCAGCGCGTGTAGCGGATTGAGTCCGATGACCCCGGCGCCGAGCCCTTTGCCTGCCCACTCCACAATCCGTCCGAGATCGGTGAAATCGCCGCATCCCCAATTACGATCGGAGGACAACGAATAAAGCTGCAAGGCCAGTCCCCACAACCGTTGGTTTGCCTCGACGAACGGCGGGACGTAACATTGGCGTGGCGCCACGATGACACGCATCGTCCCTACATTCCCTCCAACCAAGCTTTCGGCCCGTATCGTCAAACTGTAGTATCCGATGGAGAGACCATGCGGAGCCGGTATTTCGATACGCACATGCCGTTGACCCTTGAGAACACGGACCTCCAGGGCGGAAAGCCCAGGCCCTGCCTGTCCTTTTTGCACCACAGTGTTCGCTTCGTCGCTGATCTGCCACTCCACTATGGCGGACCCTTCTTTCCCGTCCTCGAGTGCCAGATAGCATGAGATAGCAGATCCCGTTTCACCGTCACGCAGGATCTGCACTGAGTTGCAGGGGCGTTGCCATGGCGCCTCATCCCATTCTTGCAGTGCTTCTGTCAGCGATTCGATCGAATCGACAGAAAAACCCATGGCAGTCAGAATGGCGCGTCTGGTGTCATCTGAGGTGAAGTGGAGATTGCCTGCGATATCGTAATAGTCAGGCGCGATACCGGCACGTTCAGCGAGTTTGGCAAGAAGGGTCTGCCAGGTCTGGTCCTGCATGTACGGGAGTCTGCGTGAAGACCTCCGGCATGTCAAGCTATCCCGTTGTTCTTCAAGACAAATTCCGTATAGCGACATCGTGGGCCCGATGCCTCAGCCATGTGTGCGCGGTACGGTTTTAACACTCCTCCCTTTGCGGTTCATTCTGCCGATTGCGTATTGGTTAGTTAATGATCGGCAGTAGCGTGGGAAAGGACAGTTGTGCTAGTGTGCCGCCCGTTGTTTCCGGCAACGCGGTGGACGGCGCCGGCTATCTTCCAATCATTCTTGGAGTTTATTTGGTTATGAATAAACGGATGACATCTTGCCATTCGATCATACGACCGGTTC
>JAABQN010000280.1 GCA_011391455.1 Nitrospiraceae bacterium | reverse complement strand
TGATCGCCACATCGAACGCTTGAGCCACGAAGCCTGTGCGCTTTACCTCTTCCTGGTCACTGTTGCCGACTGCCAGGGTTTGAGCTACTACTCCGACCCGTCTCTGTGCGAGCGCCTCGCGATGGATGCACCGACGCTTGCCAGTGCCCGTTCTTGCCTGCGCAACGCCGGGCTCATCGCCTACAAGAAGCCTCTTTGCCAAGTACTTGCCCTAGGGGAGGCACTGCTTGCTCCGAAGAGAACAAGGGCATCCGGCACCCCCATGGCCATCAGCGAGATATTTAAAAAACTCGCGGGAGGTGTATAGTGATCGACTACGAAACCTTCGCTCGCATCAAGCACCTTCATGATGTCAAGGGGCTCAGAGCCGCACAGATCGCTCGCGAACTCGGTCTTAACGAACGAACCGTGCAGCGGCGGATTGAGGCAAAACAGTTTCTGCCGCGCAAATCGGTTCAACGGCCAAGCCTGCTCGATCCCTTCAAGAATACGGCAGTCAAGATGGTCGAATCCTACCCTTATTCAGCCAGTCAGATCCATCAGCGCCTCAAGGAGGAGGGCTTTGTCGGTGGCTATACCGCAGTGAAGAAATTCGTCCGCAAGGTCCGCCCGAAGAGAGAAAAAGCCTATCTCACGCTTGCCTTCGCGCCGGGCGAGTGCGCCCAGGTCGACTGGGGATCATACGGGTCGATCCGAGTTGGCGAGACCATGCGCCGCCTTAGCTTCTTTGTCATGGTCCTGTGTTACAGTCGCCAGATGTACGTGGAATTCACCGTATCCCAGACCATGGAACACTTCCTTTTCTGCCATCAAAACGCCTTCGCCGCTTTCGGCGGGGTCCCAGCCCGCATAATGGTCGATAACCTGAAGAGTGCCGTGCTCAGCCATCCGACCGGGGAGGCTCCGGTGTACAACCGACGTTATCTCGACTTTGCATATCACCACGGCTTCACGGTTTCCGCCTGCGGTGTCGCCAAGGGGAACGAGAAGGGACGGGTGGAAAACGGTGTCGGCTACGTGAAGAAGAACTTCCTTGCCGGAGCGGAGCTACCCGACTTCGCGGCCATCAATCCTGCTGCAAAAATTTGGCTCGATACCGTCGCCAATGTCCGTATTCATGGTGAAACCCGGAAGAAACCGGTGGAGATGCTCGCTTGCGAGCGTCCCCATCTGGGGCCGCTGCCTCTGCATCTCTATGATATTGCCAACGTCGCCTGCGTGCGGGCCTCATCTCAGTTCCGCGTCGCCCTGGACTCGAATCGCTACTCTGTCCCTGCCAGATTCGCGGGTCAGCCCCTCACCATGAAGGCATACCCCGACCGGCTCTGCTTCTACTACGAAGAAAAACTCATCGCCCGGCACAGCCGCGCCTATGAACGTAACCGTGACTTCGAGGACCCGGATCATCCCAAGGAACTTATCACGCAACGCAAGAAGGCACGGGACCAGAACCTCTTTCAGCGCTTTCTGACGCTATCTCATTGCTCCGTTGATTACTACCGGGAACTCGACAAACGTCATCTCAATAGCGGCCACCATGTTCGAAAGATCGTCGCCCTGGCCGAGATCCATGGTGATGATGCCGTGGCGTCTGCCATTGCCGATGCCATGAAACTCCATGCGGTAGGCTCCGATTACATCGCCAACATCTTGGAAAGCCGAGCCAGAAAGCTCCCAGAGGCAGGAGCACTGCACCTCACCCGCAGGTCGGACCTGCTCGAACTAACGGTAGAAGCACCGGACCTCTCCATTTACGAAAGTAAAGCCATGACGGAGATGCCATGAATGATGACAAAACCAGAAGTAAGCTCGAAGAGACCCTGCACACGCTCTGCTTACCCTTTATGGCTGAACACCACAATCAACTAGCGGCCAAGGCCGCTCGTGACTCCTTAAGTCACGTCGATTATCTCAGCCGACTTACCGAAGGCGAGCTCAACCAGCGCCGGGACAAAGCTTGCATAAGGCGCATCAAGAACGCCCGGTTCCCGGTCGTTAAAACCCTCGACCAGTTCTCTTGGAGTTGGCCTAAAAAGATCAACCGTATGGCGGTTCAGAACCTGTTCCGTCTCCAGTTCATGGCAGATCATTCAAACGTCATCATGATTGGAACCGTGGGACTGGGGAAAACCCATCTTGCCACGGCACTGGGATATACAGCTTGCCTTGCCGGCAAATCCGTCCTCTTTGCTACTGCCGTCGACACTATCAATACCCTCGCTGCCGCCCAGGCTGCCAGCCGTCTCAAAGCGGAGCTCAAAAAGTACCTTGCGCCGTCGCTGCTTATTCTTGATGAACTCGGTTATCTGCCGATTGACAAACATGGCGCAGACCTACTCTTTCAGGTCATCAGCCAGCGCTACGAAAGAGGCTCCACCGTCATAACCTCCAATAGAGCTTTCAAGCAATGGCCGGAAATCTTCAACAACGACAGTACGCTGACATCGGCTATCCTTGATCGGCTATTGCACCACGCGGAAACAGTGGTCATTGAGGGGCCAAGCTACCGTATGAAGGATCAACTCGAAGCATAAACACCCACCAAAAAACTGGCGCTCGGCTCCATGGAGAAATCGCGGAGCAGAGCGCCTTCCGTATTTATAAAGCGCCGCTTTTACTGTACATTCACGAAACCGCTGACATGTAGATCAGCTACTTGAGACCTTATCGCCTCTTGAACGTCCCTTTTGAGCAGTCTGACGATATGCTCAATGATTACAATCTG
>JAABQN010000279.1 GCA_011391455.1 Nitrospiraceae bacterium | reverse complement strand
GGCGAAGGCTGGAGCGCTGAACGTGACCGCCACTGCCACTGCCATAATTGCCATCAACATGCTCTTCATAATGTATTACTCCCTGTTGTTGTGGTTGAACATTGTGCTATCCATTGGCACTCGTGGAGAGCATTGAGCAAGCTCAATGCCATATCTCGATATCCATGACTTTTTATAAATATCAATCTGTTATGAGCGCTTCACGACTATATATCTAGTTCGGCCGTTGCTTTTCTGTGGCGAAATTGCTGACGGTAGGCTATACCGCCCCAATTCCGGAATGGCATATCCCGCCGAAAGCTAGGGAGCCAAAATTAAGCATTTCCAGTTTGTGTGAGAGGAGACAACAATTACAATGAAGAAACAGCGACCCACCTGGCAAAATCAATGAGAAAAACTGTTGTGCGGCCAGTGGAAAGGACTCTGTCGCGCCAACGGCTCCCTGATCACATCAGACCAAGGGGCCTGATCCTCTTCGTCGGCATCAATCCAGGCCTTCGCTCAGTTACCATTGGACATCATTTTGCCGGGTATTCGAACCGTTTCTGGAGACTCTTGTTCGAGTCGAAGCTCACACCCGAGCCATTCACGCACCAAGATGATTGGCGTCTTCCGGATTGGGGACTCGGCCTGACAAATATCATTCAGCGACCCAGCGCGGGGGTCGATGTGCTCAAGTCACGAGAATATGTCGCCGGCAAAAAGAGGCTGATTGCCACCGTGAGGCATTATCGCCCTGCTACAGTCGCATTACTTGGTGTCACGATCTATCGTGCGCTATTCCCGGAATATCGAACCGGGCGAGTCAGCCTCGGATTACAAGACGTGACGTTGGCTAGCTGCCCCGTTTTTGTCTTGCCTAACCCCAGCGGTCGGAATGCCCATTATTCATATCAAACCATGCTCAAGGCGTTCTGTGCGCTACGCAATGCGACAAACAGGCCTGCTAGATAAGACGTCGGGAACGGTCGTGGGGGAACACGCCCAAACCAGCCGTAGTAAATTTCTCACGAGCTATGATATACAGGCCATCTTGAACTGGTATAGGGGTTCCTGTACCTCACAGAGCCCGCTTATAAGTTTGACTTCGCTTGGTAGAAGAAGATGAAGCGCACATTCCTTGTTCTGCTCGGCTGTGTGAGCTTGGCGTGCCCCAGTGTCATTCTGGCGCAACAATCCCCCCAGCTTTTGATTCATGGAGCGATGACCGAGTGCTACGCTGGTCGCATTGCTCAAGATCGGGCCAGCCGAGCCGGTCATTTCGAGAAAGGCCAGGCCCTGGGAGAGCAAGCCGTGGCCTTGGACGGTCAATCTGCCGAAGCACATTTCGCCCTATTCTGTAATTTGGGGGAATTAATGCGGATCGATGGGGAGCTGAGCATCACATCGATCCTGGGCTTCCGCCGTATGACAAAAGAGCTCGACCGGACACTGGAACTTGCACCTGATCATCTTGATGCCCTATCGGCCAAAGGAACCTTCCTTCTCAGGCTTCCTTTCCTGCTTGGGGGAGACAGGGAAAAGGGCGAGAAGCTTCTTCGGTACGTACTTCTGAAATCACCGCAGTCGGTCAATGCCAGGCTCAGCCTGGCATTGAGCTATTGTGCTGATGGCCACCACCGTGAGGCCCTCGCACTCGCCTCCGAAGCGCTGAACCTTGCTCAAGCCCAACGGCTGGATGACTTCGCTCCTGAAGCGGCAAAAGTCTTGGCTCAGCTCCGGGCCAACGCCGCCAAGGCGAATTAGCTCCCCACTGTCCTCCTGGCGCCGGGTACTAAACCATGCTATCTTCTGCCAGCTTTGAGGCATCATCGGTAGCCAGCAGCGAGGAGCACGCACATCTATGTTACTGAGTGGTAAAAAGGGACTGATAATCGGTGTGGCGAATAAACACAGCATCGCCTGGGCCATTGCTCAGTCGGCAGCTGGCCAAGGGGCGCAGCTCATCTTCAACTATCAGAACGAGCGGCTAAGGGAAAACGTCGAGGAACTCGTTGCCACCATGCCTGGCGCGAAGGCGTTCCCGTGCGACGTCGGCGACGACGCCCAAATTGCCGCCTTGATGCAGCACGTGCAGCAAGAGGTCGGCACCCTCGATTTTCTGGTTCATTCGGTGGCCTTTGCCCCGCGTGAAGAACTCACTGGCCAGTTCGTCAACACCTCGCGTCAGGGCTTTGCAATGGCGTTGGACGTCAGCGCCTATTCCCTTGTGGCTGTGACAAAAATGGCGGTGCCGTTGATGATCAATGGTGGATCCATCGTCACCCTCACCTATCTCGGAGCAGAACGGGTCGTGCCGCACTACAATGTCATGGGGGTCGCCAAGGCTGCCCTTGAAGCCACTGTCCGCTATCTCGCCCACGACCTCGGCCCCAAGAATATTCGCGTGAATGCTATCTCAGCCGGCCCGATTAAGACGCTCGCCGCCCGCGGCGTTTCCGGCATCAGCAAAATGGTGGATCACCACCGCGAGTTTGCCCCTCTCCGCCGCGCAACAGAACAGGGCGAAGTTGGCGACACGGCCTTATTTTTGGTCAGTCCTCTGGGACGCGGAATTACCGGAGAAGTGATTTACGTCGACGGTGGGTATCATATTCTCGGATCGTTGGCGTCTGTAGAATGATGTAAAGCGTCTCTCGTCATTCGCACGGGAGTTGCGAGAAAAGCGGGACGGACGACGGTTCAAGATCAGAAGTTCCTGGAACTCAGAACCCAGAACTCAGCACTCAGAACTTCGAGCCACGCCTGTGACGCCCGCC
>JAABQN010000278.1 GCA_011391455.1 Nitrospiraceae bacterium | reverse complement strand
AACTAGGCGATGACATGAGCCGAAGCGGGTGCGGGAGATCACTTCTCGTCGGCATGGCCGTGACGGTGATGCTGTGCGGCGGCGACGTCCACGCCCAGGAAACACCGGCCAAGCCGTCGATCAAGGCTTCAGCACTGTATCTCGTTGAATTGAAGTCCGGCCGCGTCCTGCTAGAAAAGGATCCGGCCCGCCGGCTTCCTCCTGCCAGCCTCACAAAAATCATGACGGCGCTGATCGCCTTGGAATCAGCGCCGCTTCAAGAGGTCGTGAAGATCGACCGCCGTGCGCTCGCTCATCCGTCGTCTCTCAAATTCCAGGCCGGAGAAGAGTTTCTCCTACGCGATCTGTTGACGGCCATGCTGGTAGCGAGCGCGAACGACGCCTGCGAGGCCGTCGCCTGGCATGTGGGAGGCAATGCCGACCAGTTTGTCGTGATGATGAACGAGCGGGCTCGTACGTTGGGATTGAAGAACACACATTTTGCCAATGCCTGTGGATTCGACGCCCCTGGTCACTATTCGACAGCGGCGGATCTAGCCAAGTTGACCGAGCAGGCACTGCAAGAGCCGGTGTTTTCCATGATGGTCCGCACCATCGTCCGTGACATCGCCACGGTGGACGGCACTAGGAAGGTGTCGCTCCATAGCACCAACGAACTGCTCCTCGACCCGGATGTGAATGGCGTGAAAACCGGCTATACAAGTAAGGCGGGACGTTGCTTGATCGCCAGCATGTTCAAAGATGGTCATCGGTTACTGCTCGTGGGATTGAATGTCACGGATCGCTGGGAACAGATCCCCCGCCTGTTGCGGCATGGACAGGAGTTGTTGTGGGCCGGAAATAAGTAGAGGCGCTCATTATGGCCGTCCGATCTGGTGGAGATAGGCGTCGCGAAGATTTTTCTGGGCCAGCGCATAGTCGGGATCCAACTGGACCGCAATACGAAACTCCTCGATGGCTCGCTCCCAGTCATCCCGGAGCAGGTAGGCATGACCAAGGTTGTTGTGAGGTCTCGCCTTCTGCGGCGACTTCTCGACCGTGTCGGACCAGAGTAGGACCGGATCGCGATAGAGCGCGTTCCGTTGATACGTGAAGACACAGAGACAGCAGATGAGTGCGAGCGCGATTGTGCCGGCGACTATCGGGAGCAGGCGTGGATGCTGAAAGGCGGTTATGAGCCAGCGCGTGAACTGCGAACCCAGGAACACCAATACGAGCACGACACCGATGGACGCCAGGTAGAGGTTGCGCTCGCTCAGCAGATCGTTTCGGGGAATCAGGCTTGTGGACAGGAGCTGAACAAAAAACCATCCGATGCCGAAGGCAACCAGTGGAAAACGTCGCCACGAAAGCAGCCCTGCACCTGCCGTCGTTGAGAGCAACAGGATATCCAACGGAAGCGGCCATTGAGTCAGTGAGTGGAATACAGGGAGGTCGTGATCGAAGTTCTGGTTCCAAGGAGTGAAAAAGAGAGTCAGCGCATAGGTCGTGGCGTGCGACTCGCTCAGCAGATTATCCCAGAGAGGACGGATGTCCAGGCTGAATTGAGCGAGCGCGGCATAGCGAGGATGGCTCCAGGCCCATCCCGCGGCAAAAAGCAGGACGACCCAAAAGGATACATGGCGGGAGAGTATCGCAGTGCGAAGGGACGGCCCTCTCAGCCGGCGAATGAGCAGATCCCAGAGCAATAAGACGAGTGGAAATGTCGCCGCCGTTTCTTTCGAACCGAGCGACAAGATGAGTAACAGTACCGAGCCAGACAAATACAGCCGGCGAAGCATCAGGGCGTCCGGGTGCTCCGAAGCCTTGATATACAAAAAGAGCGCAAAGAGGTAAAAGAACGCCATCAAGCCCGATGCCCGTCCGGAAATGTAGGTGACCGTTTCCGTCTGGATCGGATGGAGAAGGAACAAAACGGCCGTCCAGAGCGGCAGATGCCGGGTCTCCTCCGTCACGGCTCGAGTGAGAAGGCGATAGACGAGAAGACCGGAGCCAAGATGAAGCAGGAGATTCAGCAGGTGGTAGCCGGAAGGATCATGTCCGTAGATCGACCGGTCGAGAAAGAAGGTGCCATACAGCACCGGCCTCACCATATGGTCGAGATGATGGACAAAGGTTGCGGCGCGATCGAGATGAGGATTGAAGAAAATCGTAAAGACGTCGTCGTACTGGAAGTCACCGCGAAAGGTTCCCGCATAGACGCCGGCGGTGACCATGACGAGCAGGAAACAGACGAACGATGGGCGCATGAGGAGCCGTTCCACGGTTTCCTTATACTGCATCGAGCCTTGATGGTATAGGGGGGATTATGAGGATCTTGTATTCCGCGACGTATGGATTGGTCCTTGGAACGGCCTTGTTGTGGGTCCCGTGCAGCGCAGGTGCCGAGACTGATTTTGAGGCCGAGGTCAAAAAACACATGAATGACCCCATAGGCTGCGGCTGTAGCAAGCAGGATGAAACGGACCTTGAAAGCCGTATCAAGCAGGTGGAAGCCGCGATTAAGGAGTATGAGTCCCAGATCAAGGAGTGGGAGGCCAAGGAAAAAAGCGCGAAGGAATCGTTGTTCCTCACCAACGACAACCGAGGCAGCGTGCAGGGCTCCGTCGGTTTTCGAATGTCCACCGTCCGGACAGCCAACGCGCGGTCGTTTGCCGCGGAAACGGACGCGGGTTGCTTCACCACGATTGATCCGAACGCGACCTCCTGTTTGCGCGGCGCGCTCCAAGATCATGAATCGGTCCACAAAAAAGCCTGTGAGGCGAA
>JAABQN010000277.1 GCA_011391455.1 Nitrospiraceae bacterium | reverse complement strand
GGATCGACAACGTCGCTGACCGTATGGATAGACTTGGGATTACCCGCTCGAACGAGCAATCCCTCCTCCCATGTCGCAAACGTGATGACTTCATAGTTCGAACCTTTCAATGCTCTCCGGAGGAACGGCAGGTTCGATTCTCCGGTCTTCGGATCGAAAAGATGGAGCCCGGCGACATGCACCTCGCCCCGCTGCAAGGCCCGAAGCGCGGCCATGCTCCCCATCGTCCAGCCGACCACAGAGGTCTGATCCTTATGCCGCTTCATATGCTCACCGGCAAGGAAGATCGCGGGATCACAGCCGGCGACAGAAATTTCCTGTTCAATCGCCTGCCGATCGCGCGAGAGCTTCACCCGCACCATGGCGCCCGATTCCTGGCCATGCGTCTCCGCCACGTACCCATCGGCAGGCACCGTATGCGAAAGCATCCCCCCCAGTTCCGTGACCGGCCGGACGACTATACGAGTCCCTACCCTGGCTACCTTCATACGAATTGCCGAGCTCTTCTCAGCGCGCTGGGGAAGATGACCGATCAATTTCCCTTCAATAACATCGTGCGTCTCCGCAAGACTGAAAAGATCTTCCACATGACAGCCCAACGAAGCAGCCAGTCGAAGGGCGACCGCCGTGGTGGGCAAATAAAGATGGGACTCGATGGCCGAGACGGCCTGCCTGGTGATCCCGGATTTTCCGGCGAGTTCACCCTGCGAAAAACCTTGCGAGACGCGAAGATCTTTTAAATGATTTTCGAAATGCTCGACAGACTCTGCTCGGTTCGCTTGTCCCATGGTGAGACAATAGATAGCATGTATACTTGCCAAAAACAATTATACATTTATACATCAAAGCTCGTTCGCCTCATTATTGTTCGCCCTAGAAATCCCCATATCAACCCATAGCATATGGAAATCATGGGGATTACACGCTATGCGAATAGCTACTTGATCAGGGCTGTAGTAACATGAATTCAAATTCTACTCGCGACCGATCCGCAGTTTCACTATCTGCGTTTCCATCCAATGGAGGGCCACATGCACACTCGAAGTAAGAGAATGGCGATGCGCGTCCTGAACTTATCACTCCTGGCTCTACTGCTCCTATCGTTTCCGGCTGTTGCGGCAGACCAGTTCGGCACTCCGAAAGGGGATCAAGGCACGCGTATCTTCAAGGCCACGGAGCATCCACAGTACAGCGGTCAGTTTCACCTTTCAGGTCAGAAAGCGACCCTGATTGGAAACATGCAGGATCCTACACCGTGGGATCATCTCGACTATGCCGGCAAACACCTGAAATCTGTGCAGGGTTCCATCGACATCCAGGTGAATGAACTCACGAACAGTGGCCAGGTCATCGCTGAATTCATCGAGGGCGCCGATCGCTATCGGATCGTCTTTGACCGGTTTGCCGCAAAAGCTCCGTTCCAGGATGGCGGCATCGCGACTAGAATTTATGAACATGGGGATTCGAACAACGGTGATCCACTGTATCCGAAAACGTGGCTCTATCTTGGAGGGTGGGGCACCGCCACCATGCACAAGAACGATCAAGTGCTCTATAAGGATTACGATGCCCACTTCATGGTCATGGAGCGATCCCGCGATCCAAAAACCCATGAGGTGCACTATCCGGTCAAGCGAACGTTGCCTGGAGGCGAAACTGATCCGGCCGGAATGGAAATCGATCTCTGGGTCCGCTCGAAGGAACAAAACACGAATAACTTTCCCCCATTTGAAACCTTTGTCCATCTCTGCTGGGAAGAGGTGACGTGGAAGTAACTCATTTGAATACGTCAGCGCTGATTGTCACATGTTTCATCGCCGCCCTTCAGCTATCCCTTGAAGCGGCGGTCGCCCAGGCAGAGACCGCCGCTCCTGAGCTTGCGTGGAACTTTGATCGTGAACAGCCAGGCACCTTTCCCAGCGAATTCTCAATTGGAACTTTGTTTGACGGAAGGCCTGCGGGCGATTGGCAAGTCCTCGCGACCGATCGAGCCAAGAGTCCCCCATATGTGCTCGCCCAGCTTATGGCCAAGGGAGCCGAGCATGCCTACAAAGTGATACTGAGCAAGGAAACCATCGCCTCTGATCTCAATCTTACCGTGTCGTTCTTGCCGATCCAGGGGAAGGCAGACATGGGTGGTGGTCTGATTTGGCGAGCGGCCGATGATCGCAATTACTATCTGGCAAGGGCCAACCCGTTGGAACAAAACATCCGAGTGTATCGGGTCGAAAAAGGCATTCGACACCTGTTACATAACTTCGATCAGACGATTGACGTGAGGCAGTGGCACACATTGCGGGTCACCCATCGAGGCTGTCATGTGAACGTCTTCTATGACGACAAGCAGGTCTTCGATTTCTGTGACAAGACGTTCCACACCGGCATGATCGGACTATGGACTAAATCCGATGCCGTCACCTACTTCGATGATCTCCAGTTGCAGCAGTTGAAATGAACGCAACCAGTACAACGAACTTGCCGCAATCTGTGTCCTTCACTATAGACGTTCGCTCCTACTGAAGCTCCCTTTACTTCTCATTAAGTAAGAGATACTCTTTCGTCGTTGTATTCCATCTTCCGACCCGTACAAGCTGGAGGCTGTGCCTGGATCGAAGTCATGCCAATCAACATCAACCTGCGACACATCTCGGGAAGGAGACTGCCATGTTACGACGTTTATGCGCCTTGATCGTGCTCGCCGGCCTGTTCGGGACAACCCCGCTATGGGCGGCGCAGATGAGCCGCCCTCAAGTCGAGTATTCAGCGGATTCGACGA
>JAABQN010000276.1 GCA_011391455.1 Nitrospiraceae bacterium | reverse complement strand
TCACGCGTTCTTCCGGCTTCGCTGCGGCAAAGGCCTCTGCGATCTGCTGAGACACGAGGGCCAGTTCCTCCTGACGAAACGCCGGCATCAGCGGCGCCTCGCCCTGCAGCCATTTCTGTAGCCAGATCCGATGTTCTTTGACCGAGATGCCTCCGAGGATGCGAGCAACCTCCTCGGCGCCCATCGCCTTCGGATGCGCATGCGCGCTGGGAGGCCACTCCGGCAGGACGGCATCATCGACTTCCAGGCGAACATAGTTCACCGGATCTTCATAGACCGCACGATACGGCACGATAGGAATGGCGCACGCGGAAAGGAACAGCAGTGCTGAGAGCTGAGTGCTGAGTGCTGAGTAGGAGATCAGTCTCGGTACCCACGCTTTATTGTTTTCTCTTTTTTTGTACTCAGCACTCATGGCTCAGCACTCAGCACTTCAATCCGTGATCGTGACTGTCATCTCGACTCGTTCGAGGGGATTATCCCGGCCGTCGCGCTTCATGCCGACCACCTTGTCCGCCACGTCCATTCCGCTGACTACTTCACCGAACGCCGTGTACTGCCAATCGAGAAAGTTCGCGTCTGCGACGCAGATGAAAAACTGCGAGCCGGCGCTGTCGGGGTCGTTCGAACGCGCCATGGAGACCACCCCGCGCTTGTGCGGCTTGCTGTTGAACTCGGCCTTAACCTTGTGTCCCGGCCCCCCCATACCATGCGACGCACGGTCAGGGTTCTTGCTGTTGGGATCGCCACCCTGGATCATGAAGCCGGGAATGACCCGATGAAATGTCGTACCGTTATAGAAGCCTTCCTGGGCCAACTTGGTGAAGTTCTTTACATGCCCCGGCGCCACATCGTGGAAAAAACTCAGGACGATCTCGCCCAGATGGCTCCCCTTGTTGCTGACGGAAATGGTGGCTCGTGTTTTTTCTGTCGGCTCTGACATCGTCTCTACCCTTTCTTGGTTAGCGAAAATTGAAGGGCGACGGAGCCGGCCCTCCTTCAAGACCCTGATTGATGGGATTCCACGTCCGCCCGTCGTCGTCGCTGCGGAATGCCCCGTCGCTTGTGCCGGCATAGAGCACTCCGGCGCCGGACTCGATCAAGACTTGGATGGCCATGCTCGTCAACCCATTGTTGAGCGGTAGCCATTGCCTTCCTTTGTCGATCGTTTTGAAAATGCCGTGCCCCGTCGCCACAAAGAGCCCCCGGCTGTTGAACAGAATCCCGCGAATCGAATCGTTCGGGAGCGCCCGGCTGATGGGCCGCCAGGTTGTTCCTCCATCGGCACTGGAAAAAACACCTCCATCGAACGTGCCGGCATAGATGCCACCCTCCGGATCGATCGTCAACACACGAATAAAGTTTTCCGTCATGCCTTCATGATCTTTGAGCCCATGCTGCTGACGCACCCACCCGGTCGATTGAGCCTTAAATCGCAGGATCCCTTTCCCGGAAGTGCCGGCGAACAGCGTCCCGTCTGACGAGAGAGCCAATGCATGGACGAGGATGTCGTCCAAGCCAGTGGTCACGACCGACCAGCGATCGGCAGCAAGTCGATAGACCCCGTCGCTCGTACCCGCGTACACCCCCTCGCTCACGGCAAGAAGAGCTTTGATTTCCAGGCGCTTGAGCCCATTATTGATCGCCTGCCAGCTCTTCCCTCGATCGCGGGAACGAAAGACCCCGCCACGGAAAGTTCCGGCATAGATCGCACCATCTTTTCCCGTGGTGAGAGTCAGAATGAACGGGTCGGTCACACCCTGGCCCGACTTTGCCCAGTTGACACCGCGATCCTCACTGCGAAACAAACCGAGACCGAAGGAGCCTGCATAGATCAGGTCGCTCCCGACAGACGCGAGCGCCTGAATACTCGTGGCCTGCTGACCGAAGGAGCCGTATTGAGGCTGGTCCCCATGGCCTGGAGCTAGCTGCGGCGATGGGGGAACCGGCATGGGCGCCTGAGTGGCAGCCCCCGAAATCACGCCCGCACTCCAAATGCTCAGCGCAAACGTTGCTACAAGTACAATCCGAGCCCAAATCTTCATCTACTCAGTTACCCCGCTATCCCCTTGCCCGCTACCCTGTATCCCCTTACCCCGCTATCCCGTTACCCCTTGTTCCTACCCCGTATCCCCTTAACCCCTTCTTTATCAGCTTCTACCTCATCCGCTGCCCGGCCGGCCCTATGGGCAAATCAGGATCAAGCGGCAGGTTGACTTCCGTCGGGCCTGCCCGTCCAAAGATACGTGCGCCAAGAATCCCAATCTCATACAACACCATCAAGGGTACGGCCATCAAGAGCATGGTAAAGAGGGTTGCATCCGGCGTGACGACGGCTGACAGGATCAACGAAGCCACGATCGCATGTTTCCGATACTTCGATAACTGCTGGGCCGAAACTACACCAACCCGCGCCAGGATGGTGAGCACCAGCGGCAATTCGAACGCGCAGCCGAATATCAGGAGAAATTTGACGTTGAAATCGATGTAGGTGCCGACGCTCAATTCCGGAGTGATGTCATGATCCATCCCGAAGCTGACGAAGAAATTGATGACCAGCGGGAGAATCACGAGATTGCAAAAGATCAAACCGAAGGCAAAGAGCGCTCCCGCCAATGCGAACAGCGGAATGCCCCAGCGTTGCTCCTTGGGGAGCAGCGCTGGTTCAATAAACTTCCAACACTGATAGAAGATGACCGGTAGACTCGCCAGAATCGCCGCAAGAAAGGACACTTTGATCGAGGCGAACAAGGCCTCCGTCGGTCCGTAGAACACCAGC
>JAABQN010000275.1 GCA_011391455.1 Nitrospiraceae bacterium | reverse complement strand
GGTGGACGACTTTCAAGACGTTGAACCGGAACATCCCGATTGTCTGGCTGTGATTTGGCCTCTTGGGGACGTGAGGGGTAATGAAGAGGTGAAGGGTAAGGAGTTAGGGGTAAGGGGTAGTAAGAAAGAAATTCCGTTGTTTCTTGATCCAGCAATAGTAAAGGAGCTTGCAGTTGGACCCTGGCATGGGAAGGCCAATCGGTTGAGCGGCGAGCATGGTGTGCATTGGGACATTATTGATGAAGTGGCGGAGGCCTCCTGGAAGGTGCAGTCTGAGCAATTGATTGTTTCATTTCAGGATTCCCAAGTCCAGGAAACCCCTCACCCCTTCCCGCTCACCCCTCACGCGCTCTCAGCGGGTCAGATCATCCGCCAACGCCGGAGTGCCGTGTCGTTCGACGGGAAGACATCGATCTCATCAGCCACATTCTTTCGCATGATGGAGCGGGTGATGCCTCGTGCGGATCGGTCGCAATTGGATCGGCCGATGCCCTGGGATGTCTGGCCCTACGATCCGGCGATTCATTTATTGATCTTTGTCCATCGCGTTGATGGCCTTACAGCAGGGCTGTATGTTCTAGTCCGTGATCCGAAGAAGCGGGCCTTCATTCAACAATCCATGAATCCAGAACTGAGCTGGACTCCGGTCCCAGGTTGCCAGGAAGATCTGCCGCTCTACTGGCTGCTTGAAGGGGATGCGAAGAAACTGGCAGTGCAAGTGAGTTGCCACCAGGATATTGCGGGAGACAGTGCCTTCTCGTTCGGTATGTTGGCCGAGTTCGAGGGGCGCTTGCGAGAAGGGGGCGCCTGGTGGTATCCACGTTTATTCTGGGAGTCCGGATTGCTAGGACAGGTGTTGTACCTGGAGGCAGAGGCAGCCGGTATCAGAGCCACCGGGATCGGCTGTTTCTTCGACGATCCTGTCCATGAGATTGTCGAGGTGAAGGGGTTGAGCTTCCAATCGCTCTATCACTTCACGATCGGCGGCCCGGTTGAGGATGGACGATTGCTGACATTGCCGCCCTATCGGCGTCTGAAACGTGAGGGGTAAGGCGTAATGGGTGAGGTGTGGGTACCTAGAGTTGATCATCCGAGCAACACACGACGAGATGAGAGAACCGAGTTGAGAAATGTTTAAGATTAAAAAGAAAGCGGCGAAGTCGAAGCCCCCAATCCTGTACAACATTGTCGAGGACTATTCTGAGTTCGATGCGCCGGGGAACGTGACGGTCTGTGCCATGACGCTGCAGGAAGATTTATCTGCCCATGCGAAGGTCTTGTCAGAAAGCTATGAAATTCCACTCGACACGATGACGAAGCTGTTAGTCGAAGGCGGGGTCTACGTGTATACCCAAGCTAGCGGGATTCTGACGCGTGGCTTGTTTGCCTGTCGGATCGATCCGACAGGGGAGTCTCCCAAGCAGACCTGGACGTTGGACCTAATGCAATTTGCCGAGGCGGAGCAGTTGGCGCACGCGCGTAGCATTCCGCTCGGTGAGGTGGCGGCGATGGTCCTTCATCGAACGTTGCCGGAGGACTTACAGGCGAAACTCGATGAGAAAAACCTGGGGATCGATTACCGCACGTTGGATCGGGCGGTGGCGAAGGGCGGCGATATCAAGTACATCGATTTCCGCAAGGACTGGTCCCCGCATTTCAAGCGACTCTGCATCATGCCGGACGGACGATTGGTTGAGACGGGAGGACTGGAGGAGTTTTCGCAGCTCCATGGCATTACGCTGGCGCAGGCCAAGACGTTGGTCGAGCAGGGGGGGATGCTGGAGGTGAATGGGGAAATTCTGTCTTGTCAGATCGTGAATGGTCAGCCGGCTGTGGCGCGGTTCAGCGTGAAGAACTCCATGAAAGCAAAGGAATTGGTAGCGACTAAGGGTTTGCACATGATGGATGCGCTCAGTGAGGTGGGCTACAACGATTCGTCGATGATGCGAGGGCTTGCACGGAAAGATCTCAGTGGTCGGTCCTAGAAAACCGTTATTTGGTTTGCTTGGCTGAACGAAACGAACCAGACGTACCAAATAAACCAAACAAACCAGATGGACCAGTCAGATGGGAGCTACTTGGCGAGTTCTTCGTTGACGGCTTGGACAAGCTGGACGAGGTCGAAGGGTTTTTCGAAGACGCGGCGGGCGCCGAAGAGTTTTGCAACGTCAAGGAAGTTCTTCTCTCCTTGCGCACCGGTCATGGCGATGACCTTCGCATCGAGATATTCCCGCGTCAGTTGCAATGTAGTTTCGAGGCCGTCGGTTCCCGGCATCAGAATGTCCATGAGGACGAGATCCACCTTGTTGTTCTGGTAGAGGGTCAAGCCGTCCCCACCACCTGAGGCTTCGAGCACACGGTGGCCGGCCCTCTCAAGGACTTCCTTTAGAAGGCTGCGGATCGATTCTTCGTCGTCGATTACAAGGATAGTGGCCATAGAGTTCTGCCTAATTGCTTCTGGATCTTACCTGGGGCCGGGTTCTTCTGTCTAGAGGAAAGTGATGGGCATGATGACGATCAAGATGATGATGCAGACCGAATCACGTAAGACCGGATGGCGTGGATAGATCGCATTCATGTGAAAAACTATAGGAGAAAATGATAGGAAGGGTTGACCGAGTCTCACGATTTTGATACAAGGGTCAAAATCGTTCTGACAAACTGCAGTGCACCTTCTTCCGGAGCAGTTCTTTGCAGCATCCAGATTCCTGGTCTTGGACTCGTCGGTCTTTTTTGAAAACGTCTGTTGTCGGGCTTCTGTTGCTCGGCAGCAAACTACTGTATCCTTCAGCCGC
>JAABQN010000274.1 GCA_011391455.1 Nitrospiraceae bacterium | reverse complement strand
CCTTACGAAAGATCCAAGATCCCGTTGCCGGGGCCTCAAGGCTATGTGAGCGACCATGCGCAGGCGATCGATGGAGATTGGAAAGAACGCATCCGGTCCGTCTGCCAGGACCTTGAGCGAAAAACCGGCGTGGAAATGGTCGTGGTGACTGTCCCGACCATCAAGCCGTTTGGGTCGGCCAACGAGTATGCGACGGCCCTCTATGAGAAGTGGGGCATCGGATCGACGCAACAAGAACATGGCGTGATGGTGCTGGTTGCGGTGCAGGAACGACAGGCTGCGATTACGCTGGGCCGGAAGATGTGGCCGGTGATTACTCCCGCGGTGGTGGATCAAGTCGGCCGCGAGAGTCTGCAACCGTCGATTGATTTGGGGCATTTCGGCGAAGGCCTCTATCTCACTGTGGTGGCCCTCGCTTCTCCTGTGCAAGAGGTCCGTGTCGGCGACATTGCGAAGGGACATTCCAAAGACCTAGGATTCTGGCTCGCCATTTTCACAGGCATTGGAGCGTTCGCATATTTCTGGTGGATCAGCCGTCCCGACCTTCGGCATCCTTTCAAACGGATCCAAAAAGGCGAGTATTGGGGAACAGGGCAGGGGGGCTTTGGCGGGAACTTCGGAGGATTCGGAGGGGGGACGGGGGGCGAAGGCTGGAAGTAGAGGGGCGGTAGCACGGCCTGGTCGTCCTCCTGCTCGCGGAACGCGCACGATAGGAATGTGCTCGTTCGACGCGCGCAGTGGGAGACCAATCGGGCCATCCCTCCAAGGAAAGATGTCGGGAATTAGAAGACCCTTGAGGCCTCGCGTCGTCTGATCGATGCCCGCTATCGGCTCGTCGTTCCTGCTATCTGCGTTTTACTGCACGGTTGATACTCTAACCTAACAATACTTCCATTTTGTTTTCCGTTTGTTGATTTTGTACAGTGAGGAGGAAATCTATCTTTAGCCTCGGGTGAATTGAGCATAGCGGAGAGGAAACATGAGTGTTTTGGTACCTCGCGAACGAATTGAACAGACAATCCTCCTGATCCGTGGCCATAACGTGATGCTGGATAGCAACCTGGCTCAGCTGTATGGTGTCACAGTGGGAAGATTGAACGAAGCCGTCAAAAGAAATGAGAATCGCTTTCCCATTGATTTCACGTTCCAGCTAACGAAAGCGGAGTTTGAAAACTTGAAATCGCAAATTGCGATATCAAGTTCGAAGTGGGGTGGCAGAAGGCATGCGCCCTATGCCTTTACCTAACAGGGTGTGGCAATGTTATCCAGTGTGTTGCGAAGCAAGCGCGCCATCGAAGTGAACATTGCCATTATGCGTACCTTTGTTCGCCTGCGTGAGATGATCAGTTCGAACAAGGTCCTTGCCCGTCGCCTCAATGAGCTGGAGAAGAAGTATGATGGCCAGTTTCGTGTCGTCTTCGAGGCTATCCGTGAACTCATGGCGGAGCCAGCGCCAAAATCCCGCCGCATTGGATTCAAGACTTGAGAGGAGCCGCTCAGGTCTCGGCTCTCTTGTCTATTTGGTCTCTCCGGTCTATCTGGTTTCTTTCGTCCGCCTGGTGGGTTTGCCAATCAGGCAACAAGACAGACTAAATAGACCAGATAAACCAGATAGACAATCCAACCCTTATTCCCCCTACTAATGCCCAATAGTTATCTCCCTTGGAGTCTTGTATCTTCCCACGATGTGTCTGGTCCTGGGAGATAACTGTGGGATTAGGAATCGTGCTGGGCTACATGGGACTACTCTATTTCGGCGCGATAATCGTTCCTGGAATCGGTCTTTCCGGACAGCTGCTGTCGCATGTGCCTGGCAATTTTCTGGATTGGGCCCATGCGCCGGGCTACGGAATCTTGGCCCTGTTGCTGACTCGCGGCCTGCAGCGGCGCGCATGGCCACTAGCCTATGCACTTCCAGTCGCCGCAGCTGCAGCCTTAGTCTTCGGTCTCTGGACCGAAGTGTTCCAAGGCTCGACTCAAGGCAGAGAATCTAACGTTGATGATCTGGTAGTAGATGCGATCGGAATCGGTATTGCGGCGACGATGATGCTCTCTGCTACAGTACGAAACAGGATCGTTTTAAGACCCTGCCTTGATTCTTTTCTTTCGTTCTGGCGCGCTTGCTCTCTTGTCTCTCTCGTTCGTCGAGTCAAATTGGCTAGACAAATCCGATAGACCAGACAGACCAAACGAAGCAGACTCCTGCCACGCGCCGTGAAAACCAAAATGGCGTGAAGGGTTAGGCGCAAGAACCAGATCAATGCGAAGTAAGGTATTAGGGTAGGCTTTTAGGCTGAGCAATCGGAAAAGATCCCCTTTGGCTGCCCCTACCTTCAATCCAACTGTACGACTGTGACAATAATACTCGGGATTGTCGGTTCACCATCCGGTGCAATCGCCTCGAGTCCCATGCCTTCCTCGATTGTCTCCGCTGCCATCACAATATTCAGTGTATCGCCTCGATTGAGAGGCAACACGGAGTTCATGATGGCAACAGTCTTTTCCTCGGGGTCGATTAATACAGCCCGTATGTTTGAGTTCGGCACATCGATGTTATTCACTCTTAGCCAAAGATCGATCCACCGGGGACTGGCGCCTCTCACCTTACCAACCTGCGGACCTGCGATGATAAGGTACATGCCTGACTGTTTAATTATGATGTCGCCTTTGTCGAAATCTATCGTATGGACTCCGCCACCAGCATCTGCCTGCGCGTCGAATAGGACCTCGACAGGCTTTAAGGTCGTAATTCTTTGAGTTTTATTAGATGAAAATTGGCCAAATGCCTTTCTGTAATCACGACCGCTTAGATTTCGCTCGTT
>JAABQN010000273.1 GCA_011391455.1 Nitrospiraceae bacterium | reverse complement strand
TAGCAAGCTACGGGGTATTCGGCGAAGGAGAATAGCAGAGGGCAACGCCCGCCTATATACTGGAAACATACACTATGACTCGTCCCCTGTTGCTTCTTTCCAGTCTGCTCTTCTTCTTGTCGCTTCCTGGCTGCAGCGCCCTGCAGGGTCTCTTCGCCTCGATTGCCCCACAATCCGCGACAAGCAGTCACAAACACCAGTCGGTACTCGATCGGCTGACTCCTACTGTCAAAAAGGATTTTGAGCAACTTGCTGGATTACAGCACAGAGACCTGCTTGCTGCGCATGAAACAGTCGAGAAAGTTCCGGCGCAATTTAAACGGCGACTGATAGTCGAAGCACTCAAACAGCCCTGGGGCGGTCTGACGAATTTGGAGCGCCAGGGGCTCTTACTGGCTGAATTGGCAGCGGGAGGCTCCATCAATCTTCCGGCCCTCCTCGATGTGCTGGAAGCCGGCATGGATCGCACCTCCACTTTCTATAAACCGGTTCCTCTGCCGACAAGCTCTTCACATGAAGAGATCCTGGCCTTCCTGGTCGGAAGCTTGGAGCAGGCGTCGCTCCACCGAGACAACGCGCTCAAGAATCTGACCGAGGCAGAACGGAGTTTCCTGTTTCTGCATGCACAATCGATAGCGGAACACTTTCTTCCACAAGTTTCAAGCCTATCAGACCGGATGGGCGCGCGAATCAAAGCCGATCTCCGGTTTGCCGAACTGCTCGAAGGACAGGTCGATTATGCCAGCCTCATTGCAGCGGCCCAGGTGCTCGCACGCCTCGCCAATGAGCGCTGGCTTCACCAGGTCTCCGCTGCATGGACAAAACCCCTGCCGGCTTCCGCCGTTCCTCCCGGCGTGACCGGTGACGTCCTGTTGGTCCAAGAAACATCCTATGGACTGATTATCATCGGCGGCCCTGGACCGAATACCTATGAGTTAGACAAGTACATCAGTCTGATTATCGATGTGGGGGGCAACGATCTCTACCGGGGCATGATTGCCTCGTCTGTAAACGAAGAGCAGGGTAATGCCGTCGTCATCGATCTCAACGGAGACGATACCTATTCCGGGGCTCCACTCGGACTGGCCACCGGACGTCTGGGAGTGGGGCTGTTAATCGATCACGATGGCGACGATGTCTACCAGCTCGACATGGGATCGGGAGGCGCTGGATTCGGCGGACTCGGAATCTTATTCGACACAAACGGCAACGATGTCTACATAGGCAACCGCTTGACCCAAGGCGCAGCGATAGGTGGGCTCGGTCTTTTACTCGATGCGGCAGGCAACGACCGCTACACCAGCTATGGCTTCTCCATCGGATTCGGTGGCCCCCTGGGCGTCGGCGCCGTCATCGATATCTCCGGCGACGACCATTATCAATGTGGGGACACCTATCCCAGCGCCTACAACGCGCAAGATGCCCCCGATGCCAAGCCGGGCGATCCCCTCTATCAATTCGACTGCTTCGGGCTGGGCGCCGGATCGGGGCAACGGATTCTGACAAAGAAAATCGAATGGCAGACCTACAGTTTGGCCGGTGGCTTGGGAATCCTGTTGGACATCGAAGGACGCGACCACTATGACAGCGCGAACTTCTCACAGGGGCAAGGCTACTTTTTCGGCGCCGGGATGAAATTAGACCTGGATGGCGACGACGAGCACCATGCAGCTCGCTATGGGCATGGCGCCTCCGCCCATTACGGGGTCGGCGTCTTCATCGACCGGCAGGGAGACGATCGTTACGGCTCCTCCGGCCCATTTTACAATGGAGGAGTAGCCTGGGACAGCAGCGTGAGCCTGATGATCGATGCAGGAAACGGCCGGGACACCTATGATTTCGACCACTCGACCGGTCTCGGTCGAGCCGACTATGTAAGTTGGGGGCTCTTTATCGACGATGGAGGGGCGGATCGGTACCAAGCCCCATCGGGCTTCGGAGACTCCTCGGAAAAAAGTGTCGCAGGGTTCTTCGATCTCGACGGCAAAGACACCTATAGATTGCCACCTGACGCGTTAATACCGGACGCTGTTCGCCCCGGCAATGGGAAACTCTTCTTCCATCCCCAAGGTGGAATCTTTGTCGATCACTAAAATAAACGGCCATGGACCTTGAACCAATCCATATGTAAAGATACTTCCTGTTCCTCGACTCACCTAGGGGAAGACCTGACAAGAAAGGAGTAACACCATGCCACCAAAGATTGAGATCGGTCAGATTGTCAAAGTCGTGAAAACCGATGAGGAATGGAAGAAACTCCTCCCACCGCTGGCCTACGGGGTTCTGCGGCATGAGAATACCGAACGCCCCTTTACCGACAACATGCACGACAACAAGAGAACCGGCATCTATTACTGTGCGGGCTGTGACCTCCCGGCCTATTCATCTGAACACAAATTCGACAGCGGTACAGGCTGGCCCAGCTTTTGGCAACCAATCGACCCCAAAGTGGTCGAATCTACTACCGATTACAAATTGATCTTTCCCAGGACCGAAGTCCACTGCGCCCGTTGCGAGGGACATCAAGGACATATCTTTAAGGATGGCCCCAAGCCGACAGGCTTACGCTACTGCATCAACGGCGTGGCGCTGAAGTTTGTGGCGGGTTAACATGCACGATAGCAGTCGAACTCCAAAGCGAAGCCCTCTCGTTTCTCATGAGTTGGACGGCAAGGAGAGGTGAGTGAGCCAGTTCGGCCGCCGCATTCATCCATACGTGGAACGTGAGATTTTTGCCGCATATCAAGCCGACGCACAAGGGAAGCCGGACGTCGCCTTCTTACACCTGGAACGTGCCCACATACTTGGACAGGCATCAACGATAGAGCACGTTCGCGC
>JAABQN010000272.1 GCA_011391455.1 Nitrospiraceae bacterium | reverse complement strand
GATTCCACTTCCTCGACCGGAATCGCTTCCGGCAGGAACTTGAACTCGAGCAGCCCGCGTAGGTTTGCGCGCCGCTTGCTCTCGTCGTTCACCAGTTGGGAAAACTCGGCAAAGGTCTTGGGGTCGTTAGCCTTTGTCGCATGTTGCAGCTTATAGATCGTGTCCGGATTCCAGTTATGATGCTCGCCCTGGATGCGGTAGTGGATCTCCCCACCGAAATCGAGTTGCCGTATCGGCGCCGGCTCATAGGCCAGGCGGTGGCGCCGAAGCGTCTCTTCCCCGACTTCCAGAATGCCGATCCCTTCCACGCGCGACGGCGTCCCGGTGAAGTACCGGCCGATCAGTTCACGATTCAATCCAATGGCCTCGAAGATCTGCGCGCCGCAGTAAGATTGCACGGTCGAGATGCCCATCTTCGAGAAAATCTTGAGCAGCCCCTTGTTGATCGCCTTGATGAACTTGCCCTCCGCGGTCTGGGCATCCAGACCCTCGGGAAAGTAACCCTCACGGTCGAGGTCCACGATGGTCTCGAAAGCAAGATACGGATTCACGGACCCGGCTCCATAGCCAATCAAACAGGCAAAGTGGTGCACGTCGCGCGGCTCGCCGGTCTCCACGATGAGGCCGACTTCGGTCCTGGTGCAGTCGCGCACAAGATGATGGTGGACAGACGCAATGCCGAGCAGGCTTGGAATCGGCGCCCATTCTTCGTTCACCCCGCGATCGCTCAGGATCAGAAACTTGTAGCCATCTTTAATCGCCTGGGAAGCCTGCCGGCAGAGATCGTCGACTGCTTCCCCGAGCCCCTCCGGCCCCTCGGCCACACGAAAGAGCATCTTGAGCGTTTTGCTCTTAAAATGCGGATCAGCGATTTCGCGGATCTTCTGGAGTTCGGCATTGGTCAGAATCGGCTGTTTGACCCGGATGCGGCGGCAGGACTCCGGATTTTCGTCCATGAGATTCGGCTTGGGCCCGATGCTGGTCGTCAGCGACATCACCAGTTCTTCGCGGATCGGATCGATCGGCGGATTGGTCACCTGGGCGAACAGCTGCTTGAAATACTTGAAGAGCAGTTGCGGCCGATCGGACAACACCGCCAACGGCGTGTCCGTGCCCATCGAAGAGGTCGCTTCCTGTCCCTCCACGACCATGGGAGTAATGACCATCTTCAACTCTTCAATGGTGTAGCTGAAGGCCTGCTGGCGCTGGCGAATCGTCAGGTGGTCCGGCTGCGGCACATTGCTGGGGTCGGGCAATTCATCGAGCGAGATCCGAAACTCGGTGACCCAGGACCGGTACGGCTTGCGGCTGACGATCTCAGCCTTCACTTCCTCGTCATCGATGATGCGCCCTTGCACGGTATCGACCATGAACATCCGGCCCGGCATGAGACGCCCCTTCTGCCTGATCTTCCTGACATCCATCGGCAGGACACCGGCTTCCGACGCTAAAATGACCAGGCCGTCCGTCGTCACTTGATAGCGACAGGGACGTAATCCATTACGGTCGAGCGTCGCGCCGATGAACTTGCCGTCGGTGAAACAGACTGCCGCAGGACCGTCCCAGGGTTCCTGCATCGCCGCGTGATACTCATAGAACCCCCGTCGATCCAGATCCATTTGCGGATTGGCGACCCAGGGTTCTGGAATCAGCATCATCATCGCATGCGGGAGAGAGCGCCCTCCCATGGTCAGGAACTCTACGGCATTGTCCAGACAGGCAGAGTCGCTCTGCTGTTCGGAAACGATCGGATAGAGCTTGGCCAAATCCTGGCCGAATAAGTCGGAGTTAAGCCGCCCTTGCCGGGCGCGCATCCAATTCACATTACCCTTGAGCGTGTTGATCTCGCCGTTATGACAAATGTAGCGATAGGGATGCGCCAACGGCCAGGTGGGGAACGTGTTCGTACTGAAGCGGGAATGCACGAGGGCAAGCGCACTTGTCAGGCGCTCATCCTTCAAGTCCTGGTAGTAGGCAGACATCTGATGCGGAAGCAACAGGCCCTTGTACACAATCGTGTTCGCCGACAGGCTTGAGATGTAAAAATAATCACGTCCCTGAATCGCCGATTCGCGGACGGCGTTTTCCACCCGCTTGCGAATGACATAGAGCTTGCGTTCAAACTGCCCTTCATTGAGGATATCGCGGGCGATGAACACCTGCCGCATGAAGGGCTCGGTGCTGCGCGCCACGGGGCCGATCGCATCGCTCTTGACCGGCACATCGCGCCAGCCGAGAAGACGAGCGCCCTCCTCGCCGATAATTCTTGAAAAAAGCGCTTCACACTGCAGTCGTGCATCGGCCTGGGGAGGAAGAAACGTCATCCCGACGCCATATTCCCCGGCATTGGGCAGCACAACCCCCACATCGCCGGCCGCACGCTTGAGAAATTCGTGTGGGACTTGCAGCAGAATCCCGGCGCCGTCCCCTGTGCAAGGGTCACAGCCCTGCGCCCCTCGATGACTCAGATTCTCAAGAATCTGGAGCCCCTGCTCGACAATGGTATGGGATTTCTGGCCCTTGATATTGACGACAAACCCGATCCCGCAGGAGTCTTTCTCCTGTTCTGGGTCGTAAAGGCCTTGCTTCGGCGGAAACCCGGGGATGCTCATCGTTCGTATCTCGTTAAAATGTAGGCGTGTCTGCTACTGATCTGAGGCTATACCAGGGAGGCAATCGGGATGGCTAACCCCGTCACTCACAAGGCAAATTCCGTTCATTTTCGTCCCGCTCACCTTAATAGAAGCACGATTCTTCTGTCAAGATTCCCCCTTGCACAGGGGGTCCATGCCGGCCTGCCCCTAAAAGGGGTAGCTGGCTTGACTTTGTTTCCCCCGCTGCCCTACCATCCGCCCCATGCCCCA
>JAABQN010000271.1 GCA_011391455.1 Nitrospiraceae bacterium | reverse complement strand
CGCGCAACGGCGACATCGTGGCTGCCTTGATCGACGGCGAGACCACGTTGAAGCGCTACCAGGTCACCAAGGGCAAGCCCTACCTCCACGCCGAGAACGAGGATTTCCCCGACCTGATTCCGGCCCGTGAGCTGATCATCCAGGGCGTCCTCGTCGCGTTGCTGCGCAAGGCGGCGTGATCATCAAAGGCTGCGGGTCCAGTTTGCTGTTGGCCACTCGGTCTTCTCCAAGGAAAAAACAGGGTCCGGCGAGTCCTTCCCCCCCACTCGTCGGGCCCGGGTGCTCTCCACCGAATCCGCGGGCGACGGAACTCGCTTTCCCGCTTGGATCGCCATCATGGTAAGGCTACGGTCCAGACCATGAACGACCTTCCCGGAACTCCGTACTTCCCTGTCGGGTTTGTCCTTGTTCTCCGACCGGTCGGAGAACAAGGGGCAATTCCGACCGGTCGGTGAATAACACTGTTAGCGGAAGAATCCCTGACAGCGTCCGCCAAGTCGCTTATCGAGCTTGCGATGCTCTGCATTGCCGCCGTGAGTCCCATCACGGCCTCAGTGTGAGAAGTCACATACCCCCCGGATGCGTCGTGCGATCCAGCGGCGTTTGTGGGTGTAATGGCATCAGCAAGTTGCCGGATAGCCCCTGTCATTTTTTCAATTTCTGGTGTTTTCATGGTTTATCGTGGTAAAAAGATTCGCTAACAAGACGCGTCATCCAACGGCGGCAACGTCTCTCTTGGTTTTCAGGCATCCTCGTCGCCGTGGATGCGCTCTGCGTTAGCAAAAAATAACACTATGCAAAATCTCGGACAAAATTTCCCAATCGAAAACGACGCGGATATATTGGCAATCAATTCCCCTGTGAATATGGTGGGAGGGCCTTATGTCGTAGTCTCAAAGAGTGTTGAGGAACGATGGGCTATTGTTGCACTAGACTGGGAAGAAGTTCCCTGCCTTGGCATAAGACAATTTTGGGGTGCTGCGGGAAGTCCTTTCGGTAGGGAGTTTCATGCGATCTGGTTTATACTTCCGCATAGGACTAATTTCCCTTTACTTGGAGGTCTCGGCATCGATCGCGCCTTCCAAACCCTAGTTCAAAGGTTTTTACTCGGTCAGATAACAGGAAGAGAGCTTGCCGCAGAATCCAACCAAGGCGAAGACGCTCCATCCAACGGCGGGTAATGCTCCATTTTGAATTCGGGCTTTCTTCCGCGCCATGGATGCGCTAGACGTTCGCTAGAAATGAAGCTCATCGAGGATGTTCAGATCCCCCTTCTTGCCGTGCCGCCTCCTGAGACTTGCCGTCTAGTCGAATGGCATGTCTGTGATGGTGAGCGCGTGACGATTGGCCAAGTCATATTCGATTTAGAAGTCGGTGATGTGGTCTATGCGGTCGAGAGCTTCTTCACCGGATTCATAAAAATACAAGTATTGGGCGATACCGTGCATGCAGTCGGGGACGCGATCGCTTCGATTGTGTGTGACGAAGAACGGAATGGTTACAGGATGGTGGGTATCGAGCTGTCCAATGCGCAACTGTCCAATCTCGACGAGCTACGCGGAGCGACCCCGCGGCGGAAATTTCTCTGGAGATTCGTTGGCGAAGCACTCGAACAAGAGAACAAAGCGAACAAGCCGTACGAGGCAGTCGGCGATAACGCCGCAAGTTTAATTCGAGCTTCCCACCGCCGGTGATTCCACTCTATCGTTGCGAAATCACTCACGAAAACCATTAGATGCGCTGGATACAAATCGCTATATTGCTTCACGCTCTAGAAGTTGCCGCTATCGCGCAGATCACTCAGATGGAGTATGCGACATCTCCGGCAATAGGCCTTGGTCCCACCAGCAAGGTCATGCGGCGGGATCCTAGTGATATTATACAGGTCGGAGGCATTTACTACATATGGTATACAAAAGGAGCGATGAACAGTGGCTACGACGCAACGATCTGGTATGCCACGTCGACTGATGGTCATTCGTGGACGGAGATGGGCGAAGCACTCGCTCGAGGACCAAAGGGCAGTTGGGAGGAGCAAAGCGTCTTCACTCCTAATATTCTGGTGGCAAAGGAAAAGTACTGGCTCTTCTACACTGCAGTTCCTAAGCCATTCGAAAACAGCGGGCCTGGGATCACAAAGACCGCGCTGGGGATTGCCGTTTCGGACTCACCCAATGGTCCATGGAGCAAGCTAGAGACCAATCCTATTCTCAGGGCCAGCGATGATCCCGAGCATTTTGATAGCCTGCGCATTGATGATTCCTGCCTGATCGTCCGCGGTGGCAAGTATTGGCTGTATTACAAGGGCAGACAGTGGGGCGATACTCCCGAAAACACCAAAATGGGCGTGGCGGTGGCCGACCAACCGGAGGGACCCTATGCGAAGCACGACATGAATCCGCTTGTCCGCGGTGGGCACGAGGTATTGGTGTGGCCGTATGCACAAGGTGTTGTTGCCTTGATCGGCACCGTTGGGCCAAAAGGGATTGCCAAAACGCTTCAGTATGCGCCTGACGGCGTCACGTTCAACAAGATGGCCGAGTTGAGGTCGGTTCCCTCTGCGCCAGGAGCCTTCCGGCCGGCCGCGGTTAATGGCAGTGACAAGCGCACCATGATTCAATGGGGCGCGCACATCGGCACGAAGGCGGGCTCCCTGCCTTTCCTCGAAAGGTTCGAATATACCTGGAGTATCGATAGCGCCGAAGACGGTGGTGGACAACCGGGTAGCCCCCCCGCGTCGAAATGATCCTCTGGACTACAACCCTTAACCCTGTTGCGGAGTCGGGCTCCCGGTAGCTGGCTGCCACACCTCGACGTCCGGAAATGATGGATTTGGCAGCAATCTTATTCCTGTTAATGGCCGCCCT
>JAABQN010000029.1 GCA_011391455.1 Nitrospiraceae bacterium | reverse complement strand
GAGACCATCAGAAAAGCATGGCACCATAACAGGGCATTTTTGAGCAAGTCAACGATCCCTCGAAGAGGTGAGGCGTAAGGGGTAAAGCGAGAGACTTTGAAATCTTATGTTGATACTGCTCTATCCACCCTTTACCCCTGACCCCTTACCCTTCACCAGTTTTCTTGACAGGCTCTTCGCCTGGCAGTACGATGCCTCCATCGACTACAATCAACAGCCATCTATCCTGTGAGCAGAACCTCCTCCGCGATGTCCCTTCTAACACGCGCCATCAGCCATCCGGCAGCCTGGCTTATTTCGATCCTGTCCCTTGTGATCGTCAGCCCACTCAGCGCCCAGATCACCGTGACGGAACTCCAATCTCCCTACAGCTTCGTGAACGATCCCCTTGATAAGAACTATTTTATCTCGAGCGTGAACGGCGAGGCGGAGACCGCCGACAACAACGGATTTATCACGAAGCTCAATCAGAATGGCAAACTCCTCAATCTGAAGTTTATCCAAGGAGGGAAGGACGATATCACCCTCCATGCCCCCAAAGGCATGGCCCTGGTGGAACACGTGCTCTACGTGGCGGATCTCGACACCCTGCGGGGCTTTGATACAACTAACGGCAAGCCAGTCCTGACCCACACCATCCGATCACCCGCGACTGGCCAGGCCTCCTTGAGCGACGTAACTTTCGATGGCAAAGGATACCTCTATTGCTCCGACCAAAAAGCGAACACGATTTACCGCTTCGATCTGGCCACCCAAGCATTTTCCGTCCTGGTCACAGACCGCTCCCTCGCAGGCCCCTCCGGCCTTGCCATCCATCCTAAGTCAGGTCAGATCATCGCGGTTAGCTGGGAGAAGGGCAAGATTTCAGAAGTCTCTCCGGAAGGCGTGGTGACGGAGCTCTTCTCCAATGGATTCTTTTCCAACCGCTTTCAGAATCTCCGCGGAGTAGACTTCGACCGCTGGGGGAACATGTACGTGTCCGATTTCACCACTGGAAAAGTCTGGCGCATGAGCTGGGACAAGAGGTTTCAAGTCATCGCCGAGTTCTTGCCCTCGCCGGGAGATCTCAGCATCGACCGTGCAAACAATCTCATCCTTGTGCCCTACGAATTCGCGCATGCAGCCGAGATGAATGGGCTTGAAACCCCCACCAGTGCGAAGTCGAAACAGGAAAAACGGACATTGGCGGACTATGGCTTCATCCCGCCTCCGCCGAAGCCGGCGCCGGAAGGGCCGGAAAAAAAATGAGCCAATGCGCCTATTGTACACAACGGAAAGGCAAGCGGCCTTGCCCCGCCTTGGCAGGACTGATCTGCAGTCAATGCTGCGGAGAACACCGAATCGTGCGGGTCTCATGCCCTGCGGACTGCGTCTATCTCGAGTCCGGAAGCGATTATCAACAGAAGCGCCTAGCAGTACAATTCATGCCGGTGCGCAGGGATTTCTATCGTGAACTGGACGAGCTGGGCGGCAAAAAATCCGTGGCGCTCTTCAATCTCGTTGAAGTGGTGATCTTCGGTTACTTCCACAGCCGCCGCGACGGGCAAGATGCGGAGATTGTGGCGGCGCTGCAGGCCTTGCGGCGGACGCTCAGTCCCCTCCATGTGCCTGCCGGCCCGATGCCGGTCTTTGCAGAGCACTTGAAGAAGGAATACGACACGTACAAGAAACAGAATCCTGAGGAAATCGCCGATATGTCTTCCGCACCGGAAATACTGGACCGCGCAATCGCCTTCGTCTCACGCTTTTCCGGCACGGACTTTCAATCGCAACGGTTTCTGGCTGGGCTCATCGGCTATGTGCGAGCCTACCACCCTGAGATTGCAGAACACCTGACCAAGCAACGTGAGCCAGGCCACATCATTTTACCAGGGCAGCAATTCATGCCGCCCCCGGCGCCTGAGTCGCATACCCATGGACCAGGCTGTCACCACCACTGACTGCTGGCGACTTCCCATGACAATAGAGCAGACCCCATGAGCGCAGAGAAAGAACGAAAGATCAGAAAAGCCCGCCGCGTGGAGTTGCGCTGCATCCTGAGATTTTCTTCCGGTGAGATCGAAGGCGAGGGCATGATCACAAACATCTCGACGTCAGGCTGTCGAGCCGAGTCCGACATCAATATGGCGGAAGGGCTCGACGTTCAGGTCATTATTCAACTTCCCAACCAATCGTCCCCAGTGAAAGTCGAACGAGCCTCAGTGCGCTGGGTCTCCGGCAACGCATTCGGCCTTAACTTCATCCTCTTTTTCCCGTCCGAACGATCCCGCCTCCGCACATTCATCGAGAACATCAAAAAATAACGCTCCCTCCTTTACCCTCCACACTCGACAAGCAGTGTGGCCCCACAGGCTTCCACTCCGCACATCGAACGAACACATTCTTATTGGCGCACGGGAGTCCGTGAGACCGCGCTGCTATTCAACAATGGTCACCGTCATCTCAATCCGGTCGTTTGGCAGATCGCGATCGTTTTTTGGCAGAGCCACGATTCTATCGGCGATGCCAAGGCCTTTGGTCACCTCGCCGAACGCTGTGTATTTTCCATCGAGGAAAGGGGACGGCTCGACCACAATAAAAAACTGCGACCCGGCTGTGTCAGGCTCATTCGCTCGCGCCATCGACACAATGCCGCGCTTATGAGGCGTGTCGTTGAATTCCGCCTTGAGCAAGACAGGATTGCCCTTCTCATCCTTAGGCCCACCCTGCCCATACGTGTCCTTGCGTAACGAGCTCTTGGTATTGGGATCGCCGCCCTGGATCATGAAACCAGGGATTACCCGATGGAAGATCGTTCCATCGTAAAAGCCTGACTTGGCCAACTTGATAAAGTTCGCAACATGATTCGGCGCTATATCTGGATAGAACTTGATATGGATATCTCCAAACTTCGTCTTGAGAATGGCTTTGGGGCCGAGGCTTGGCGGAGGCGTAACCGGTATCACGTCGGCTTTCCCTCCGCAACCGGCGAGGAGACCGATCCCCAACAACACTCCGCACAGCATGAGACTTCTTATGATAGCCGAGTCGCGCGTCATCGCCCACCAACCTTGCATCGCTTACTCCACCACCACGACCGTCATCTCCGCCCGTTCATTTGGAAGGTCGCGGCTGTTTTTCGGTAGATTGACAATCTTGTCCGCGACTTCCATCCCCTTCACCACCTCGCCAAAGACCGTATATTGCCCATCGAGAAAATTCGAATCCTTAACGACAATGAAGAACTGTGAGCCTGCACTATTGGGATCGTTCGTGCGTGCCATGGAAAGAATCCCTCGGCGGTGAGGGATATCATTGAACTCCGCCTTGAGTTTTTGACTCGGCCCACCCTGACCGTAGGTCTCCGGCTTATTTAGATCCTTGGTATTGGGGTCGCCGCCCTGGATCATGAACCCTGGAATCACCCGATGAAAGATCGTGCCGTTGTAGAAGCCTGACTTTGCCAACGCGATGAAGCTTTCAACATGCTTGGGAGCCTTTTCAGGAAAGAACACGACGTCCATATCGCCAAACTTCGTTTTGATCGTAGCCTTGGGGCCTTTCACCGCCTCGGCTTTCCCCGTTGGGGCCTTATCAGCCGCAAAAAGGCCTCCCAGCCCCAGCAACAGGCTCCCACCGAACATAAGTGTCACTGCCACTATTCTCACTAGACTTCGTCTCTGCATCATCAGCCTCCCTGGAAAAATGAAGCTCCCCGCAGCAGCCTACTCCGCCGAAGTAGCCAATTCGGCTACGAAGGCCGGAAGCTGCGGGGCATCCTGCGAAATTCTCCGACCCGTCGGCCAAAGCCTTTGGGCGGCGTGCCGAAGCCGCTACCCTCCTTCGCCAAGGCTACGGAGGGTTCTCCTCGCCTTCATCCCCGCAGCAGCCTACTCCGCCGAAGCTGCTGCTTCGGCTGCGAAGGCCGGAAGCTACCGGGTACTCGGCGAAGGAGAATAACCGATCTGCTTACAAGGTCACACCCTACCATAACGGCCGGATTAGCTTCCCACCTGTCGGAGGGCCTGTTTCGCCGCCTGTTGTTCTGCTTCCTTTTTGCTCCGCCCGGACCCCAGGCCCACGACCTCGCCCTGAATAGACAGTTCCACCTCGAATAACTTCTGGTGGTCCGGCCCTGTTTCTCGAACCGTCGAATAGCGGGGCAATGTATCATGCCGCTTTTGACACCACTCCTGAAGCTGGGTCTTGTAGTCGCCTGCCCCCGGCTGCTCCTGCTGCGCGGCAATATGCGTGAGTTCCTCTGAGAAAATATGCCGCGTCACCATGCGGCTCGCCTCGAACCCCCCGTCAAGATGAACCGCCGCCAACACCGCCTCCAGCGCATCGGCCAGCAACGAGTCTTTCTCCCGCCCCTTCGAACGGTCCTCCCCGCGCCCGAGCTTGAGATGCTCTCCCAGTCCAAGCCGGCGGGCGACCTGCGCCAACGATGCCTCACTCACCACCTGGGCTTTCAGCTTTGAGAGAGTTCCCTCTGAAGACTGCGGCAATGCCGAAGCCAGATACTCACTCATCACCAGCGACAACACGGCATCCCCGAGAAATTCAAGCCGCTCGTTATGTTGAGGCAAGGCTGTTTTCTGTTCGTTGACGAGAGAGGAGTGCGTCAAGGCTTCATCGAGCAAAACCAGCGCCTTAAATCGATAGCCCAACGAGGATTGGAGTGAGTCGGCGGAAGAAACCGAAGTCATAGTGGCGAGTACATCCCTCGCACAGATTGTTAGGCCTCAGGCTTTCTAAAGAGCAGGCAGGCATTGACTCCGCCGAACCCAAACGAGTTCGACAGTGCGACCCTCACGGCGGCGGGTCTGGCCTTGTGCGGGATATAGTCCAGATCGCAGGCAGGATCCGGATGATCCAAGTTGATCGTCGGAGGAAGTATCCCATGGTGAAGCGCCAGAACCGTAAACACCGCTTCAATCCCACCGGCCGCCCCAAGCAAATGGCCGGTCATCGACTTGGTCGAACTCACCGGGATGCGGTAGGCCTGCTCCCCGAACACCTGCTTGATGGCCTTGGTCTCAATCGCATCCGCCATCGTCGACGTCCCATGCGCGTTGATGTACCCGACCTGGTCCTTGCCGATACCGGCATCTTTGAGAGCCAGCTCCATACAGCGCACCGCGCCTTCTCCCTCTTCGGACGGAGCGGTAATATGGTAGGCGTCGCTGTTCATGCCGTACCCGATGAGTTCGGCATAGATCCGAACCCCACGCCGGCGCGCATGTTCCAGTTCCTCCAACACGACAACTCCGGCGCCTTCTCCAAGCACGAACCCGTCCCGATCCTTGTCGAACGGACGGCTCGCTTTTGCCGGATCATCATTGCGAAACGACAAGGCCTTCGACGCGGCGAATCCCGCAACCCCCAACGGGGTAATGGCAGCTTCCGCCCCGCCCGCGATCATGACATCGGCATCGCCAGCCTGAATCAATCGATAGGCGTCGCCGATACAGTGATTACCCGTTGCGCAGGCCGTCACCGCACAGGAGTTCGGCCCCTTGGCGCCCAGTCGGATCGCCACCTGTCCGGAAGCCAGGTTGATGATGGTCATTGGAATGAAAAACGGCGAGACGCGCCCGGGGCCTTTTTCCTGCAGAATTTTGTGGTAGTGCTCAATCGACCCAAGCCCCCCGATGCCCGATCCGATATACACACCGACTTTCGTGGCCTCTTCAGGCGCCACAGTAAATCGCGCATCATCCACCGCCAGTTGGGCAGCGCCCACGGCATAGTGGATGAACGTATCCATCTTTTTGATTTCTTTTTTCTCGATAAACGAGGCGGGATCGAAGTCTTTCACTTCACCGGCGATTTGAGCATCGTACGCGGCAGGATCGAATTTCGTAATTCGACCGATGCCGGACTCACCGGCACAGATAGCCTTCCAGGTCTTTTCGACACCCGTCCCCAGAGGTGTGATCAGCCCCAGACCGGTCACCACAATTCGCCTGGTCGAACGACGACTCATCACGCCCTATGGCCGCTAGGCCTTTTCCTTGATGTAGTCCAATGCTTTCCCGACGGTCAGAATCTTCTCTGCATCTTCGTCGGGAATCTCGATACCGAATTCCTCTTCGAGAGCCATCACCAACTCAACCGTATCGAGCGAGTCGGCGCCGAGATCTTCCACGAAGCTGGCTTCTGGCGTCACTTCATCCTCTTCGACTCCGAGCTGTTCGCCGATAATTTTCTTGACCCGTTCATCCACAGTACCCATTGATTTGCCCGCCTCCTTCCCCATCCTAGACCCTCCTTATCGCTGCGAACCGCCGCAGCATCATACAATATTCTGTCTGCCCCGTCGTCAAGGCATCAACATCCCGCCATTCACGTGCAACACGTGCCCGGTGATGTAGGCCGCTTCGTCCGACACAAGAAAACGCACTGCCGCCGCAATATCGGCCGCGGTGCCCAACCGTCCCAATGGGATCTGCTTCTGGAGCATGTCTTTCACCTCTGCCGACAATCCCTTCGTCATGGCGGTATCGATAAATCCCGGCGCAACCGCGTTCACCGTCACTGAGCGGCTCGCATATTCCCGTGCCACCGTTTTCGTCAACCCGATCACCGCCGCCTTCGATGCCGCGTAATTGGCTTGGCCCACATTACCCATCACTCCGACGATCGACGCGATGTTGACGATACGACCATACCGCTGCTTGGTCATCGGGAGCAAGACTGCCTTCGTGCAGTTGAACGTTCCATTCAAATTGACTTGCAGTACGAGATTCCAATCCTCCTCTTTCATCCGCAACAGCAACCCATCACGCGTAATCCCGGCATTATTCACCAGAATGTCGACTTTCCCCCATGCCTTGAGTACCTGATCGACCATCGCTTTGGTATCGGCGGCATCGGCGACATTCACTTTGACGTTCAGCGCCTTGCGCCCCAACTGCTCCACCGCGGCAACCGTATCCTTCGACCGGACCGGGTCAAGATCGGCGACCACAATGTCGGCCCCGGCTTGCGCCAATGACTCGGCAATGGCCCGGCCGATCCCTTGCGCCGCTCCCGTGACAATCGCAACCTTACCATGAAGTGACATCATAACTCCGTTAATCGCTCAACGTTATTCGTTAAATGCTCTGATATTCCCGTTTTACGGTTCACGATTCACGCTTAACGTCTTTCGCGTGGCTTCCAGCGACTTAGGATCATGAACATTCAGGGTCATCGCGTCCGGCAGAATCCGTTTGATCAAGCCGCTCAACACCGTCCCAGGCCCGACCTCGACGAACGTCGTCACACCCATCGCGGCCATGGCCTTCATCGAATCTTCCCAGAGCACCGACGAAGGAAGTTGTCGCACCAGCGATGCCTGGATATCACCAGCCTTCGTAATGGCTCTGGCTTCTGCATTATTGATCAATGGCGTCTTGAGATCGGACCAGGTGATCGCCGCCAAATCTCCGGCCAGCCGATCAGCAGCCTTCTGCATCAATGGGGTATGCACCGGCACACTCACGGGAAGAGGGATCGCTTTCTTACATCCCTTGGCCTTTGCCAGTTCAATGGCCCGTTCTACCGCGGCCTTTTCCCCGGCAATGACAATCTGGCCTGGCGAATTGAAGTTTGCTGCAGCCACAACTCCTACAGACGAGGCCTCTCGACATACCTCTTTCACCACGTCAACCGAGAGGCCAAGAAGTGCAGCGACGAGCCCGGTCCCAGGCGGCACTGCTTCAGCCATATACCGGCCTCGCTTTTGTACAATCGCCACCGCCTCACGATAGGTCATTCCACCAGCGGCGACAAGGGCCGAGTATTCACCCAGGCTATGACCCGCCACTGCGATCGGCGCAACGCCCAACGGTTTGAATGCATGAAATGCAGCAAGACTGCTCACCAGCAATGCCGGCTGAGTATATTCCGTGAGATTCAATCGTTCTACTGGTCCCTCAAAACACAGCGTGGCAATGTCGTACCTCAGTACCGATGAGGCCTCTTCGTACAGACTCCTGATGCTCGGATCAGCCTCTACCAAGGCTCTTCCCATCCCGACTGACTGAGACCCCTGGCCGGGGAAGACCAACCCGATGCTGGATGACCTTGTTGATTGGAGAGTCGCCATACTACTGGAGTAATTGCACGAGGCTACTGTTTACTCTCATCATCGAATTATTCGAAGCAGGGGAAGGCGTACCATCCCCGTGAGGTTAGATATCGTCGAATTTCCTTTGAATGTCAACGGGAAAAGTTGGTTCGGAGCCGTCAGCGATCAGCCAATTCTTTGAGCTGAACGCTGATCATTTCCCCTGCTACCACCTGATAAGAGCCGATGCCCACGTCAGTCCCGCACCGAAAGCCCCTAACATCACCAAACTCCCGTCTTTGATTCGCCCCTGCCGCACGGCTTCATCCAAGGCAATGGGAATTGAGGCCGCAGATGTATTCCCATACCGATCGAGATTTAACATCACTTTCTCCGGAGGGAGGCCGAGGCGCTCGGCCACCGCTTTGAGAATCCGCACATTCGCTTGGTGCGGCACGTAGAGGTCCAGATCCTCAACACGAAGATGATTCGCAGCTAAGGTTTCCCGTGCAACTTCCTCCAAGGTCCGAACCGCCACCTTGAAGGTCTCATTCCCCTTCATCTTGATGTACTGCATCCGTTCCGCCACGACCTTCTCAGAGGGAGGTAAACGCGATCCTCCCCCCGGCACTGCAATCAAATCGCAAAGAGCGCCATCGGAACGAAGATGCGTAGACAGAATACCGCGGTCGTTCTCACTGGCGCTGATCACTGCCGCCCCAGCCCCATCGCCGAACAAAATACAGGTATTGCGATCGGTCCAATCGGTAATCGCCGACATCACTTCAGATCCGATAATCAACACATGACGCATGCCGGTTCTCACATAGGCATCCGCTACCGACAGCGCATAGACGAACCCGCAACAGGCGGCCGATAAATCGCAAGCCGCCGCGCGAGTCGCCCCCAGTCGATGTTGAATCAGACAGGCAGTGGCAGGGAGCGGATAGTCACCGGTACAGGTGGCCAGCAGAATCAAGTCAAGGTCAGCTGCGCTCACTCCGGCCGCTGCCAGAGCCCGCTCCGCCGCCTTCACCGCCAGATCGGAGCAGGCTTCACCGGGACCAGCCACATGCCGCTCGCGGATGCCGGTCCGTTCAACGATCCATTCGTCTGAGGTCGCCACCATCCGTTCGAGATCGGCATTGGCCAGCACCTTGGTCGGCACATAGGATCCAGTCCCTGCAATTCTGGCCTTCATGCCGGCTTATCCTCGGTGGGCTTGGCTTGCGAGAAACTTTCTTCAATATCGCGCTGAATCAGCTCATCGACACGACTCTCAGCCAACCCCTTCGCCCGACGAATGGCATTTTTGATCGCCTTGGCAGACGAACGACCATGGCAGATCATGGTAATCCCGTTGACGCCCAGAAGCGGCGCCCCACCGAACTCCGCGTAATCGATTTTTTTCTTCAAGTTTTGCAACGGCCCGGCAATGAATGGATAGGCCAAGCGGCCTAAGAATGACCCTGAAATTTCCTTGACCAACAACTTCTTGATCGTATCGGCCACTCCCTCGGAAATTTTCAACGCAACGTTCCCGATGAAGCCGTCGCACACCACCACATCGGCGCTTCCACTATACACATCGCGGCCCTCGATATTGCCGATGAAATTGAGCGGACTGGCCTTGAGAAGCTTGAATGCCTCCTTGGTCACCTCATTTCCTTTACCATCTTCCTCCCCGATGCTCAACAGCCCGATACGTGGGTTGGGCTTCCCGAATAGATGTTTGCCGTACTCATTCCCCATGATGGCAAATTGTGCCAAATGCTGAGCCGAGCAGTCCACATTGGCCCCCACATCCAACATGATCGCCGTACCGGTCAACGTGGGCAGGCTTGTCGCGATCGCCGGGCGCTCGACACCCTTCGTCAGCCCGAGCACAAAGAACGATGCCACCATACTGGCGCCGGTATTCCCGGGGCTGACCACAGCGCTTGCCTCACCGCTCTTGACCAACTCAGTGGCCACCCAGATAGAGGAATCCCGTTTCTTGCGGGCGACGGACGCAGGCGACTCGTGCATCTCAACGACTTGGGAGGCATGCCGGATAGAGAGGCGGGGGTCCGTACAACCGAGACGGCGACATTCGGCGGTGATGATCGCCTCGTCACCGACCAATAGCACTTCGACATCGCATTCCTGCGCGGCCTGGAGAGCCCCCTCAATGGCCGGGGCCGGTCCATGGTCACCGCCCATGACATCAAGCGCGATCTTCATCCTTGGCATGGCATCCACATTGAGTGGTTGAGTCCGCAGCTGACTTGGGGCGGGAGCTTACCGCAGATACATGAGTTGCACAACTGCTTGACGAGGGTGCTGCCATGCGCCAGCCTAACGTCCGTCAGGTCTGTCACGTCATCAAGTCGTCAAGACCCAGACGTTCGACTTGATGACCTTCGACGTTCGGACTAGACCGGGCCAAACGCCGGCGGCGGACTTTTTTCAACAGCCTGCTAGGATTCTTCGACCTGGATGACCGCCTTGCCCTTATATGTTCCGCAATTCAAGCAGGTGTAATGAGGCAGCTTGATCTCGTGGCACTGTGGACAGACGGACATGCCCGGCGGGGTAATGCGCAGTTTCTGCGTGCGCCGCTTGTCGCGGCGTTCCCGTGAATGTTTATGTTTCGGATTCGGCATGGCAACTCCTTCTCACGTTCGATGAAGCTCCCCGCAGCAAGCTGCGGGGTATCTTGCGAAATTCTCCGAAGCCACTACCCTCCTTCGCCAAGGCTACGAAGGGTTCTCCCCGCCTTCATCCCCGTAGCGAGCTACGGGGTATTCGGCGAAGGAGAATAGCTGACGGTCTTGCTACGAATCTGACGATCCGCCGGTCTTGTGTTTCATGCTCTGGACCACCCGAAATGTCGGAGTTGGTGGTTCCACAGCACAGTGACAGGGCCCCTCATTCAAATTTTTCCCACATTGCGCACAGAGCCCCAAACAATCGTTATTGCAGAGCGGCTGCATCGGCGCCGACAGAATTGCGTGTTCACGCAACATGGGAGCCAGTTCCAGCTGATTGCCCTGGTATTGATACTGATCGTCCGGCTCCTCTTCTGGCTCAGCTTCCACGACCTCCGCGCGCGCCTTTCTGGGATCGATTCGCTTCGGATGACGAGGCGAGGACTTGGGCTCAGGGACAAAGGCTGCCCGCACAGAAAAAGCCAGCGGCCCCTCATACTTCTTCAAGCAGCGCACACATTCGCGGACGATCGTACCTTCCAGCACACCGATCACGGCAACCAGCCCTTCGACGTTGGTCAGGTCAAGACTCACAGCCAGCGAACCCAGGACTACAGCATCGTCCTCGGTGAGACCGAGTTCTTCAGCCGTAACCTCACCGACCAGCGAGAGCCCATCGGCAGTAATGTCAGCCAGCAGTGGCCTGAGCAGTTCCATTGTGGCGCCTACCTGCATTCCCATTCCCAACGTGCGGTTATCGCTCTTCCGCGAAACTGATGAGCGCAATGTGCCGAGCCCGCTTGACGGCGGCCGTCAATTCTCGTTGATGTCTCATGCAATTACCGGAGATGCGCCGTGGGACGATCCGACCCCGCTCAGTTAAAAAGTTTCTTAGCAGCCCAACATCCTTAAAGTCGATCGATCCTTTGTCGATGCAAAACCTGCAAGGGCGTCTGCGTTGGAAAAACCGTCCGCCGCCTCCGCCGTCTCGGTCTCCACCTTGTTGTTGTTCACGCTCCATAAACCGTCTCCCTCTCTATTTAGACATGCTCGTCTGGTTCATACCCGGACTCATCGTGCGCCGGCGCTTCTGCCCCGCCACCGCTGCCACCACCATCCTGGCGTTTCGGCATGAACGTCACCGTTTGGGCCACCACCTCGTGCTTGCTGCGCTTCTGGCCGTCTTCCGTTTCCCATCGGCGCTGCTGCAGCCGCCCATCGACGATGATTCCGTTCCCTTTGCTGAGATACTGCCCGCAATGTTCCGCCTGCTTGCCGAAGACGACAATGTCGACAAAGCAGACTTCTTCTTTCAATTCATCGCCCTGCTTGTACCGCCGGCTGACCGCGAGGCCCAAACTGGCCACCGGTGTCCCGTTCGGCGTATACCGCAGCTCAGGATTCCGCGTGAGGTTCCCGAGGAGAATGACTTTGTTAAACCCGGCCACCGGCAAACTCCTCTGATGACGTCTCGATCGGCCGTGGCGGCACCAGTTCTTTTTTGAGGTGGACGGTCAAAAACTTGATGATGGTGTCTTCCAGCCGATAGGACCGCTCCAATTCACCGACCGTGATGTTCGGCGCTCTGAAGTAGAAGTAGACGTACGTGCCCTTGCGCTCCCGCTTCACCTCGTAAGCGAGTTTCTTCTTGCCCCAGTTTTCCGATTTGATGAACTTTGCGCCGGTCTTTTCCACCACCGCCTTCATCTTCTCGATCAAGGCAGTGGTCTCCTGGTCGGAGACAGACGAACGAATAATAAACAGAGACTCGTAGAGCTCCATGCAGCAATCCTCCTGGACAAAGGCCCCCAAACGAGTTGGGAGCAAGGTGTAGGTACGCTGGATCAGCCAGCGCGAAGCGGTGAAGCTAACATAGGCTTTGAGAAAGTGTCAATTACACTTCCCGCAACAGCCTACTCCGCCGAAGTAGCCACTTCGGCTACGAAGGCCGGAAGCTACGGGGCTAAGGCTCGACCTACGGAGGTGCAACCGTCCATCCCATCATCTCAGGTCATTATCGTTGTCTGAATCGTGGTGGGATATTTTGCCGAGGAGGCGGCGGTGGCGACGGCGGCCGTGGCTGGCTGTAAAAGGGAGAGGGTCTCCCAAAATAGGGAGAAAATCCGTACGGCCTCCCCCAATAGCCAAACGGCGAGTAGGGCGGGCCGTAGAATGCAGCGTTGCTGCCTCCTGATTGCTGTGCAGCGACCGCGCTCCAATCGGTGAGGTGCTTGATATCAAGAACGGGATAGATGTACTCACTATCATCCAGCGGCCTTGATGTTGAGCCTTTGACGACACCAACGACGGTAACCGGAGTCCCCGGGGGCACACTCGCCGGGTCAAAAAACTCTTCTCGGACCGCCAGGAAACGCCCTTCGGATCGGAGCCGGTCTGTTGTCGATGGCTCTCCTCCTTCGGTAGGAAGCTGGAGAATCTCAATTTCGGTCTGATCCTTCGTCCGCTTGGCGCTGATGACGACACCCCCGGCCATAATGACTCGCCCGACGTAATTGGCAGGAGCTGCTCTTAAATCAACAAAGTTCACGCTGGTATCGATTTGTTTTGCCAGCTCAAGAGGTACGTTGATATGGCCCGCATGTCGAAGTATCTGATGCGCGGATTCCGCGCAGGAAGAAAGAATCAGAAGCCCACCGAGAAGAAGAGCGATTTTGGCAATGGGAGGCATAGAAGATCTCCGACCCTAGAAATGATAGGAGAGGCCGACCAACACATGCTGTGCTCTGTATATTCCTTCAAATCCTCCTGTGCCGAACGCCTGATCGAACCGGAGTGTGGCCCCTGTATGTTTGTATTCGGTAAAGACGGCGACATAGGGGGTAACGAATGCTCGCAGGCCCACGAGCACATTCCACCCACCAGCAACACTGGTATTACTTTGTACTGTGGCGGTATCACTGAGATGGGCAATCACCGTACCGACACCGACTCCTACGTAAGGCTGGAACGTACGTCCAGGATACCGAGCAAGAAGGTTGACCCCAACAGTGGTCACTCGCAAATGAATGCCGGGATCTTCATCCAAATTCTTGATGTGCGGCGTGGTCTGCAAGACTTCGCCTTCAATCCCGAACCAACTGTGATCACGAAAATATCCAAGCTTGGCGCCGTAACTGATCGAGTTCTTGAGGTCGAAGTTGGGAGATCGAGGTGCGACTCCCGTGAGGTCGCCCGTTCCCGAGATGCCGGTGAGACGATCCGCGAAGTTAGCCCCAACATCTCCAGCCACATACCACTCAGACTGCACAGGAATCGCAATCAAGGACAAGACTGTTAGCAGGAGGAGACTGAGGAAGAACCGCTGTCGAGCGTGCCGCGAGCGCATCAGGCTGTGCTCCAAAAGCGAGGCTTGGATTCATCCTACTAAGAATATTTTTGGAAGTGTGAAGAAGGGACGAAATAATAGCTTGGATTAAGGAGAATTAATAATGCGTGCGGCCTACCTGGGCTCAACCGCTCCCTTGCTTACGGAGCGACCC
>JAABQN010000270.1 GCA_011391455.1 Nitrospiraceae bacterium | reverse complement strand
CTCCATCAATGCCGCCGCATCGTCCTTGCTCAACACGCGAGGAAGATGTTTCGGTTGCTTCGGCGTCCTGATGGCCTCGGCAGGATTGAGGCCGACCCTGCCCTCTCGTTGCAGATAACGATAGAAGCTGCGGAGGGAGGCGAGTTTCCGGGCCATCGAGGTGCTTTTTTCGCGCTTACGGTCCAGCCAGTGAAGATAGGCCCGAATCGACTCCGTTTGCACTGTGGCAGGGTCGAGTAGGGGCACGGCAAGATGCTCCGTCTTCATGAAGGTCTGAAACTGACGAAGGTCCGAGGCGTAGTTGCGCATTGTCTCATGCGACGCATGACGCTCCAGATCGAGGAACGTCATGAAAGCTCGAATTGCGTCATCCATGCCGTTAAGTCCTCAAGCGCCCGTTGTCCCGTGAGCCGTCGTTTGCGTTCCTTGTCTCTCGTCGGTGTGTCAAGCGGAGGAAAGAGCCCGAAGTTCGTATTCATCGGCTGAAAGTGACGAGGGTCTGTCGTCGTAATATACGACACCAGGCAGCCATGCGCTGTGGTGGGCGGGGGCGTGACCAACGGCAAACCTGCCAGACCACGCGCGGCGTTGATTCCTGCCAGCCCTCCCATCGCAGCGGAATCCGTATAGCCCTCGACACCGACCAACTGTCCTGCAAAGAAGAGGGTGCCGCGCGCCTTAAACTGAAGGGTATTGTGCAGTAGTTGGGGAGAATTGATAAAGGTATTGCGATGCAGGCTGCCGTAACGCAGGAACTCCGCCTGCTCCAGACCAGGAATCATTCGGAACACCCGCTTCTGCTCTCCGTAGGTGAGTTTCGTCTGGAACCCCACGAGGTTGTAACAGGAGCGATGGGCGTTTTCCGTTCTGAGCTGCACCACCGCATAGGCTCGCGCACCGGTCTTGGGATTCTCAAGGCCCACCGGTTTCAACGGACCGAACTGCATGGTCTGACGGCCCCGTTCTGCCATCACCTCAATGGGGATACAGCCTTCGAAGTAGGCAACCTTTTCAAACTCTTTCGGCTGGACCTTCTCCGCCGCGAGCAACGCGTCATGGAAGGCATTGTAGGCAGGCTCGTCCATGGGACAGTTGAGATAGTCGTCTCCGCCCTTGCCGTAACGGGACGCAAGAAATGCCACGTCCATGTTGATGGAGTCGGCATCCACGATCGGGGAGATGGCATCGTAAAAATACAAATGTTTGGTGTGAGTCAGTTGTGCAATCGCCTGAGACAGTTTCGCGGATGTCAAAGGGCCGGTCGCCAGGATGCAGAGACAGTCCGTGGGGATCTCGGTGATCTCCTCATGCAGAATGCGAATGTTCGGATGGCCTTCCAGCGCCTGAGTAATTTTGAGTGAAAACTGGTCGCGATCGACGGCCAGGGCCGATCCTGCCGGCACTCGTACTTCATCCGCCACCCGAATAATGAGCGAGTTGAGGCGGCGCATTTCCTCTTTCAAAATGCCGGGCGCATTCAGGAGATCCGCTGAGCCAAGTGAGTTCGAACAAACCAGCTCGGCCAGACCGCCGGTTTTGTGCGCCGGCGTCATCTCTTTGGGGCGCATTTCATAGAGCGTCACTTTCGCTCCACGATTGGCTGCCTGCCACGCCGCTTCAGACCCGGCCAGACCGCCCCCGATAATGACGATGTCTTCGCGCATTCGAGTGAAACTCCCCAAAGAAAGGCTAAGAGCGGTGGCATTGTAGGAACCGCATTTTGGGGATGTCAAGACGACTTCGCACTGCATAACGCCGGCAACACGGTTGATCCGATTTACGACCCCATGCTAGACTTTGCGTCCCGTAGGCGATTAGCTCAGGGGTAGAGCGCTTCCTTCACACGGAAGAGGCCACTGGTTCGATACCAGTATCGCCTACCATATCCTCCGCCTCCCCTTTCCATAGCCATATCCATAGCCTAACCAGACAATATTCATGATATTGTCGGAACCGCTCCTATTCTGGACAGAATCCAGGAGGTCGGCTACACTTCAGTCTACCGAGAGACCATCGACTCTGAACTATATATAAGACAAGTGAGGTCATCTATGCGGACTACAACTCTTGCCTTGGGAATTCTCCTCCTGGCCACTGCAGTCGGTTGTGCCGGAAACCGCGAGCAACAGGCGTCGGCCGATGCAGATACAGGCTATACCCCTCCTGTTAGCATTTACAGTGTGATGGACCCCACATCCTTGGTCTATACCAATGTGGCGGCCGGAGCTTCCCCTGGCGATAACCCCTGGCGCTGGGCCGGCTTTCTCTTGCACCCGATCGGAGTTGCGATGGATTACGGCGTGAACCGGCCGATTTACGCGATCACCAGCAAGATGCCCTACCTTTTCGGATACACATCTGAGGACTCAATGGTAGATGGCCAGCGGCGATAATCTCCGCAAACACACCGCCCTACATTGAACGCCCGCTTTCCTCCCGAAAGCGGGCGTTGCCTCGTCACCCCCTTGGCAAACCCTTTCACCTTTCGTGTATGCTCCCTTCGTGAGTTTGAATTCACGTAACAGGCAGCTACCTCGCACTATGCCCTTTCGGCTGTGGGTTGTCTGCGGCCTAGCACTGGCCCTTTCGCTGAACGGCTGCGATACTTCGCCTCGAAAGCCGGCTCTCCCGCCCTCTGAAAGCGACTTGGTCCTCCTGAAACCCACAACCCTCTGCACCTCGAAATCTGTCTTTCTCAAAACACATCCTGCCTCTACCCTCAAACCGAAAGACTGGGGCACCGGACAAGAGTTGCTTCTCCCTGCCGGACGAAGTCCATCACATGGCGACGAGTCTTACTTTTTCGATGAGGACGGTATGCTGGTCGGAACCGTCTTTACCTTTCCACCGGGGCTCGACTTGAAACCATACCCGGTCCT
>JAABQN010000269.1 GCA_011391455.1 Nitrospiraceae bacterium | reverse complement strand
GGCCAGCCAGTTCGAGCACGTCCGCCTTGAATTCATCACTCAAGACGACCGGCGTCTCGTACGGCAGGCTCAGGAGGTTTAAGAGATTCAGTTTGGCATGCTGCAGGTCATAACGAGCCGACGCAGCAAGTTGGCGTTCGCCGGCTAATTGTGCCTCCAGCCGTGCAATGTCGAGGCCCGTCGCGACCCCGCTCTTCTGGCGCTGCTTGACTAGCCCCAATAAATCGCTCATCACCTGCTGATTAGACTCATGCATCTTCACCATGCCCATGGCCTTCAGCCCCTCCATATAGAGCAGGGCCACGCTCGCCATCGTGTCGAACTTCCGAGCGTCAGCTTCGAATTCGACCGCGTGCAGGCTTTCGCGGGAGGCACGCCATCGCTGAATCAAGCTGACGCTGAAAAGATTTTGAGAGGCATTGACTCGGGCGTCGAAAATACTGAATGGATCGGTCACGGTCCGAGAGAGTCCGAACGTCCCGAGAAACTGTGTCTGTCGAGTCTGCCGGACATTCGAGGAAAGATTGGGGAGCAGGGGCCCCAATTGTGTCTGGACTTGGCCTTGCGCCTCTTCGATACGCTCTTTGTAGAGCTGCACGTCAGGATTGTTATCCACGGCCGCCGCCAATGCGTCACGCAGGGTCAGCGTCAACGTCGGCAAGGGCGCCGGCTTCGACAACAGGGCTGGATCGCCCGCGGCACATCCGACCCCTTGATCCATCATCGTAAGGGTGCCGATCGCCATTGCGCAAAGGAATATCCCAACGGCTCGAATGATTCTCTTCTGTTCCATGATTAAATAACCCGCATCTACCGTTCCCGCAGGCTCTCGTTAATCGATTTCAGCAACGGGCTCAGCAGATATTCGATGACACGGCGCTGGCCGGTCTTGATCTCCACCGTCACCGCCATACCAGGTGAGAGATTGACCTGTTTCCCCTCCACCTGCATCGTCGATCGATCAATACTCACTCGCGTCGGATAGACCAGGCCGACCTTTTCAATCGGCGCAGCATCGTCGGACACGCTTACGACCTTGCCGGGAATCGTCCCGTAGAGGGTAAAGGGGAATGTTTCGACTTTGATCTCAACAATCTGGCCATTCTTGACAAACCCCACGTCTTTATTTTCGACTTGCGCCTCGACCTCCACCGGATGTTCCTGCGGCACGACGATGAGCAGTTCCTGTGCCGGCGTGACGACGCCGCCCACCGTATGAACCGCCACTTGCTGGACCACTCCGTCAATCGGCGTGGTCAGGCGCTGAAGATCCGTTCGCTGTCCTGCTTTGGTCACATCCTGCACTAATGACGCCACCTTGGTCTCAGTCGTCGAGAGCTCCACCTGTTTGGATTGCTGGAACTCCGACACCAGCACCCGATAGTTTTTTTCGGCTTCTGCGAGCGCGGATTGATCTTGCATGAGCTTCTTGCGCTGCCCGGCCAATTCCTGCGTCTTGTCGATCCGCTGCCCCTCGGCTTGCAGGAAATCCATCTTCGTCACCGCCTCATGGTCCAGGAGCTTCTTGAACGCGTCCGCCCGTTCAACCTCCATGGGAACCGTCGCTTCCAGCCGGTGAATATTCTCTCGTGTCTGATCAAACCCCGCCTTGCGCTGGTCAATCAGATGCTTCGCCGAAGCCGCTCTGGCCTGATACTCAGCCACCTGATCCCGGAGAAGTTGCCGTTGCAGCAGTACGTATTGAGGGTCCCCATCCGGAGGAGCCTCAAAGGTTGAACGGCCCGCAATAAGCGCGCGGAGCCGCGCCGCTTCGACCTTGGCCGCCCGATATTCATTGGAGGCCCGATCGTGATCGGCCCGGTTCAGCGTGGGGTCCAGCTCGATCAACACATCGCCGCGCTTCACTAACTGCCCATTCTGCACATGGATTGCGGCAATCACCCCGGCTTCATACGGTTGAATCACCTTCGAATAGCCGCTCGGAATAATCTTACCCTGTGCCGTGGCCACGATATCGATCCAGCCGAGATTGGCCCACAGAACCGCGCTCGCAAAGACCGCGATGATCGTCCAGAGGATGGCGCGGCCGATCGGCGAGGGCGGAGCCTGTTGAATTTCCAGCACCGCGGGAAGAAACTCGGTCGATCGTCCGCCAGGGATAGAACCGAGTGCTTGGCCGCGCTCGGCCTGCCAAGCTGCCTTCCAGACTGTCCAATGCCGTGAAAGTGCGCCGAATGCCATACTGTGCCGAATCCTTCCTACGGTCTATGCGGCTGGCACATAGCCATCTTGGTGCTTATACAATCGCGCATAGACTCCGTTCAGGCGAAGCAGATCGTCATGCGGGCCTTCTTCGACCATCTCGCCTTTCTCGATCACATAAATCCGGTGAGCCGGTCGCACCGTGCTCAATCGATGGGCAATCACAAAGACCGTTCGTCCTCGACTGATATGGGCCATGTTTTGTTGAATAATCGCTTCGGATTCATAGTCCAACGCGCTCGTGGCTTCATCGAAAATCAGAATGCGCGGATTCGCCACCAAAGCCCGCGCGATCGCAATCCGCTGGCGCTGGCCGCCTGACAGTGAACAACCGTGTTCCCCGACCAGCGTGTCGTACCCTTCTGCCAATTCGAGAATGAACTCATGCGCGCCGGCCAGTTTGGCCGCCTGCATGACCTGCTCCATCGCCAGCCCGGGATCGGCGAGCGCAATGTTGTCGCGCACGGATCGGTTGAACAGAAAGTTTTCTTGCAGCACAACGCCTACCTGCCGACGCAACCAGGCCGGATCGACTTGGGCAAGATCCACCCCGTCCACGAGAATGCGACCCCGTTCCGGGACATAGAGCCGCTGGATCAACTTCGCGATGGTGCTCTTGCCGGAACCAGAGCGTCCGACGATCCCAATGATCTTTCCAGATCGGAAGAGCGTC
>JAABQN010000268.1 GCA_011391455.1 Nitrospiraceae bacterium | reverse complement strand
ATGCCGAAGGAGGCGATCAAGATAGGCGGGGTGGACAAGATATTGCCGTTGTCGGAAATCCCCGCTGCGATCGTGGCCTATGTGTGTAAACTCTAATAGGTTTGTTTGGTTATTTGGTTTGTTTTGTTTATTTGGTTCATCCGGATGGTTTTCTTTAACCAAACAAACCAAATAAACCAAATAAACCAGATAGACCAGAAAGACGAGATAGACCAAATGAACCATCCATAAAGAGAGTCGAGGCAGTGAGTTCGTTTATCAACATGTGTAAGAAAGGATGATGTCATGAAAATCAAAGAACGCATTTCACCGCAAGGAATCATCTTGGATCTGGAGGGAGACTTGACCTATGCCAATCAAGGCGTCTTTAAGGCGGCCGTCGAGAAGGCGAAACAGGCCGGTTGTCGGCACCTCATTGTGAATATGGAGCAGGTGCGATTCGTGGACAGCGCAGGGCTTGGCATTCTTGTCCTTGTGTCACAGAGTTTCAAACGGCTGCAAGCGCAGGTCAGTATGCTGAAACCCCAGAGCTACGTGCGGGAGATCATGAGCCTGGCGAATATTCCCAAAATGATTCCAATCTATGAGAACGAGCAAGACGCGCTCATCGCGCGTGCGGCATAACCACTTCATCGCCAAGGGTGGATACTCATGAATCTCGACTCAATGAAACGTCTCGCTCCTTCCTTCGACTCGCCGGCTCCCGCCTGTTCCATCGGCGGCACGATTTTACTGGTGGAGGATGAGCCGGTCACCAGGGCAAGTATGGCTGCGCGGCTGACGCGATTGGGGCACCGGGTGCTGGAGGCCGAGAACGGGCGAGCCGGTCTTGAGGTGGCCAGGCGCGAACGCCCCGATCTGATCATCGTCGATTGGATGATGCCGGAGATGGACGGGCCGACATTCTGTGAAGCGGTCCGCCGTGACCCCTTGCTGAAACTCAGCCACATTCTGCTGATGACCGCCCACGATCAACCGGCACAGATTGCTGAAGGATTGGCGCGTGGCGCCGACGACTTTCTGAGTAAAGCGGCCAGCAAACAGGAAATTACCGCCCGTGTATTGGCCGGCCTGCGCACCAGCCGGTTGGTTCGAGAGCTGGAAACGACCGGCTCTCAACTGGAGTCGTCCATGCTCTTGCTGCAAACGAAGCAGACGGAGATGGAAGCCGATCTTCAATCAGCCGCTACCTTCGTCCGCTCGGTGCTTCCCCCGGCGGGAAACGTTGTTCAGGGCATCGAGCTCGCGTGGGAGTATCAGCCGGCGCTCACATTGGGAGGCGATCTCTTCGGTGTGGCTTCCATCGATGCGGAGCACCTCGGCCTGTATATTCTCGATGCGTCAGGACATGGTGTGGCGGCTGCGTTGCGCTCGGTCTCCCTGATGACGTTTCTGCGGGTGGAAAACATGCTGCAGCTGATCGGCTCATACGATCCGGAGAAGGTGTTGCTCGAAGCCAATCGGCGGTTTCCTTTGAGCGACGAGGGGGAGTATTTCACCCTGTGGGTTGGCCAACTCCATTTGCCCACGCGTAGTCTCTCCTATGCCTCGGCCGGCCATCATGGCGTACTTCTCAGTTCGGCTGAGAGGCCGTCTCGATGGCTCACGCACCCCTCGTCTCCCCTTGGATTCGATCCGGCTGCGGTCTTTGCCGGGAACAGGATCACCTTGCAGCCGGCAGACCGGTTGTTCTTAATGAGCGACGGTATTTACGAAGCGTCATCTCCAACCGGGGAACCATGGGGGCGCTGGCGGTTCCAGCAGGCCATCGAAACACAGAAGCGATCGCCGCTAGCTTCAACGATTTCCCATAGCTTTACAGAGGCCAGACGCTGGCAAGAGCAGTGCGACTTTTTCGATGATGCCGCGGTGGTTGGACTGGAACTCACCGTCTGATCGGAAGGGTAGTCTCATGGAGACGACTGTGGCGATCAATGTATCCGCGGCGTTGAACCGGGTAGACGGAGATCAGGACTTGTTCTTCACCTTGGCCGAGCTCTTTTTGCAAGAAAGCTCAAAGGAGGCTGCGGCGATTCGTGCGGCGCTGGGGAGACAGGATGGAGCGGGACTGGCAGCCGCTGCCCATAAGCTGAAGGGGTCCGTCATCGAGATATGCGCGCCGCGTCTCTTCGAGTGTGCGAAACGTTTGGAAGAGTTGGGCCGGCAAGGGGAGCTTGCTGAGGCCTCGTCGGTCTGTGTGGATGTCGAGACATGCCTGGCTGAGGTGCATGGTGCGCTTCGGGAATTGATTGCCAAAGGGTTTCCATCATGATCGCCACGACCGGGTCGGCCACCCAGACTCGTACGCTGCCTGTTTCCCTGGACGATGTGGCGGGCGCGGAACGGCTGGAGTACGTGCTGGTCATGGATCCCGACCCGAATCATGTCGAGAGCGTCGTGACCTGGCTCATTCACGAGACTGCCATGGGGCTGATGGAGCCGCGACGAATCCATCTTCGGGCCGCGTTGCAAGAACTCGTCATGAATGCGGTCGAACATGGCTGCCTTGAGATCCAATATCATGACAAAGTCGATGCCATGGCGAAAGACCAGTATGACGAGCTGATCGGGCGGCGCCGGCAGGATCCGCGCTCCCGAGCCAGCCGGGTTACCATCCGCGCCATCTACGACAAGCCACGACAGATCTTGACCTACAAAATTGCCGACGAAGGGAAGGGGTTCAATTGGAAGGCCTGGGCGAAATCAGGCGTAAAGGTTTGCCCCACAGGCGATGTTAGCGGTCGAGGCATCTTTCTCGTGCATTCGTTTTTTCCAGACGTTGCATACAACGACAAGGGAAACGAGGTCAGCTTTACGGTTTCCCTGGTATAAGAAGAACGTTATTTGGTTTGTTTGGTTTGTCTTGTTTGTTTGGTTGAACAAAACTAACCAGATGAACCAAATCAGCCAG
>JAABQN010000267.1 GCA_011391455.1 Nitrospiraceae bacterium | reverse complement strand
ACCGCACATACTTTACGATCTGATCGACATCTGCCGGGGTGACGGCATCGATCTTCGGCATGTTGCCGAATTCCCAATGGTGTGCTTTGACGCCGTTGGCCGCCGCCCGTTTGAAGGCCTCATCCCCGTGGTGGTTCGGCTCATAGACCTTATGCACTAAGGGAGGTCCGTGGTCGGTACCTGCCGCTTGTTTCCCATGGCAGGCAGAACAGTTTGCGTTGAATATGGTTTCGCCCGGTTGGAATTCGGCTGGCACAGGCCCGCTGCTTCCAACCGCTGGCTTGGGTGGCTGCGAAGAGTCGCAGGCCGCAAAGAGGCCAAGACCCAGTAGCAATACTCCCATCTGAAGCTTTGACGTCCTCGTGATCTTCATGGAATCAGAACCCTCTCTCGTCCAAGAAAAGAGCCTATGGCGTATGGCTTATGGCACGAGATTCGACCGTTCTGATTTCGTACAATAAGCCATAAGCTCTTCAGAGCCATTCTCTCCTGCTATACGCCATTAGCTATATGCTCTAGTCCCCAACGGTTTCACGCTTTATATCGCATATGCGATGGGATCTACAACCCCGGCTTTCGCAAATCCTTCCAGCCGGATCACGCAACTATCGCATCGCCCACAAGCCAGGTCTCCCGCCGGATCGTAACAACTATGGGTCAAATGAAAGGGGACATGGAATTCGATCCCTTGCCGAATGATGTCCGCTTTCGTCAGCATCAGCAGGGGGGCTTTGACATGGAGGGGTGTCCCTTCCATACCGGCTTTTGTACCCTCTCTCACCGCCGATTCGAACGCGCGAATGAATTCAGGCCGGCAGTCTGGATAGCCGGAATAGTCGAGCACGTTCGCGCCAAAATAGATGAACGATGCTCCTACGACTTCTGCATGCGCTGCTGCAATCGAGAGAAAAATGAGATTCCGCCCCGGCACATAGGTGACAGGGATGGTCTGGCTGCGCTCTTTGCCCTCTCGGCCCCTGGGCACAGCCGTCGGGCCGGTGAGCGCCGACCCGCCGATGGCGCGAAGATCCAGATTCATCACCAGATGATTCGCCACGCCCAAGGCGGCTGCGACCTGCCGAGCCCGGTCCACTTCCACTGCATGGCGCTGCCCGTAGGCCATGGTGAGGAAGAAGAGCTCGCACCCCTCCTGCTTGGCAATGGCTGCTGTGACAGTGGAGTCCAATCCTCCACTCGCCAAGACGACCGCGCGATTCCCTGTCGGCGTCATCGATCCCACTCCCTTATGTGGCATAGAATACCAATCGCGCTCACAGAACACGAGCCTTGTCTAACGAGGGAACAGTCAGCAGGCCGTGGAAAGACTATTGCGGCAGGGTGGAAGTTCATTGGGCCGCGCGTATGAGATAAGTCAGGTCTGTTTGGTTCATCTGGTCTATCTGGTTTGTTTTGTTGCTTAACCCCAGAAAAACCAAACAAACTAAATAAACCAAATGAACGAGACAGACCAGGATGACGGGATGCGAACCATGTGAGGCAGGGATAAGGCCGATTGCACGTAAGAAAAACTAGTCGCGATCTTCTTCTCGCTCGATTTTTTCCAGAAGCTCTTCTTTCGACTGGCACTCGACGCAGAGCTTGGCAAATGGGACGGCTTCCAATCTCCGCTCGCTGATCTCGACGCCACATTCCGCGCAGATACCATAGGTGCCTTCGTTAAGCCTCGTCAACGCCTCATCGATGGCCTGCCGACGGCGATTGCGCATTTCCATCAAGGAAATGCCCAGTTCGCGATCGAGATCCATGAGCGCTTGATCGCCGACGTCTCGCGCAGACTCAAGGCGTCGCTGTTTATCTTCACTGAGGGATTGGCCCAGACTTCCTTCAATCTCTTTGATGATTTCCTGGCGCTTCCGCATCAACATCTGATGGAGAGCTTGGCGGCGGTGTTCCCGGCCTTCGCGTTCTTTCGCTGATTCTTTGGGTCTGGCAGCCAGGGGAGAGACGGCCATGCTGATAGGCTTTTCAGGAACCACAACCGGAGCGCGCTTGGGTTTGCTCGTTGGGATTGCGACTTTCACCTTAACCTTGGCTTTCGCTACCGGTTTCTTCTTGGCGGGGGTTTTCGTTGCCATGACGGATACTACTCCTGGGGTGAACGCTGAATAGCCGAAAAAAGTTCGGCATTCATAGCACGGCGCCATGATCTTTGACAAGGGGTTGTAGGGGAAGAAGCTGGAGGCCCTAGGGATAGAGGATCGTCGAATGGATGGGGTGGCCGACCAGTTTACTTCGACCCTTAAGGCCCTGGAGTTCCACGAGAAAGTCGAGTCCGGCGATCTCACCTCCCAACTGCTGTACCAGCGATACTGTCGCAGCTGCTGTGCCTCCTGTGGCCAGCAAATCATCCACGATCAGCACTCGCTCTCCCGCACTAATCGCATCGCGGTGGATGGCAAGGGAGTTGGAACCGTACTCGAGGCTGTATTTGACCTCATAACTGTCGGCGGGCAATTTGCCGGGCTTCCGGACTGGGACAAACCCGGCGTTCAACCGGTTCGCCAGCATCCCAGCGAAAATGAATCCGCGCGATTCAATGCCGATAACCTTGGCGATCCGCTGTCCCTGATAGTAAGCAGTCAACTCATCGGCAATCGATGACAGGGCGCGGGCGTCTTTGAGCAGCGTGGTGATATCGTAGAAGAGAATACCGGGCTTGGGGAAGTCGGGAACCTCGCGAATGAGGGCGTGATAATTGACAGGAGGCATCGGTCAGAGCAGATCGGCTTGTGTCATGGTTTTGCGTTCAATGGTATGACGCAAACGCGCCAAGGCGGCCATTTCAATCTGCCGGACCCGCTCACGGGTCAACCCCATCTCCCGGCCGATTTCTTCCAATGTCTTGGCCTCACTCCCATCGAGCCCAAACCGTGACATAATAACAGTTTGCT
>JAABQN010000266.1 GCA_011391455.1 Nitrospiraceae bacterium | reverse complement strand
GGGCGTGAAGCGTGAGAGGGGGGAGAGGTTGGTCTATCTAGTCTATCTGGTTATTGGGTTAAACCAGACTATGACCGAATAGACCAGATAGACCGGACAGACGAGACAGACGAGACAGACAAGATAGACCAGCCAACCAGACAGACGAACCGGGCGCGTTGCGCGAGCAAGGAGGACACCTGGCCGCCTCCCCTCCTCCCGCATCGGACAAGCCCGTTCTTCTATATTCTCCCTTGAGGGCAGGCTAGATGGTCTCCGACTGCGCGCGTCCAACGAGGCCCTTCTCAGGGCGCGCGTTGCGCGAGCACAGGAGACCATCTAGCCTGCCCTCATCCGTACTTCCCACAGCTTTGTATAGACTGACCCGGTTGGCCGCAACTCACTCTTCATCAGCACGACCGACTCCACCGGTAGTGAGCCCAATGAAATCGGGCTGTCCAGCACTCCGCTCTTGGCTAGCGCAATTCCAACATGCCGCTCTCCCATCTTGATCCTCGCCAAGGTCAAATGTGGACTGAACGGTTTTGTCTCACGGAGAAAGCTCAGACCTTCACAGGCCTGTTCGATCGCCCCCTGGATTTCCGTCACTCGCTTCGCCTCTGCTCCCTTCTCCCAATTCTCCGAAGGCCCGATCCACAACACGCGTGGACTGTGCGGGTGAGGAAAGGCGCCAAGTCGTTCAAGCGGCACAGTCACCGCTGTCCTATTTCCGATCGCCTGGTCAAGCGCGCGGTGTAGCGGATCTATCACCTGCTCATCCATGTCGCCCAGGAATTTGATCGTGTGATGAATATTGGCCGGCTGCACCCAGGAGATGCGGATGTCTCGTTTCAGCTCCGGCTCAATTTTTTGCTTCAACTCCTGTTGGACAAGGGCAAGCTCGGCCCGCAGCTCTTGCGACAGTACGACGGCAAGAAACGTCCGAATCATTTCGACAACCAGCGGCGAAGGACATCCAATGCTGCTTGCGACGACCGTTGTTTGATGACATTCCGGTCGCCGTGAAACCGGAACTCCCGTGCGATCGGACGGCCGGTTCCATCATCCAGCCCAATATAGACCAGCCCGACCGGCTTGGTCTCGGTCCCGCCGCCCGGCCCGGCAATGCCGGTGACGCTGAGTCCTACCGATACGTTGGCGCGCTCACGAATACCGAAGGCCATCGCCGCTGCAACCTCCTTGCTCACCGCGCCTCGCAGGGCAATGAGATCCGTCGGCACGCCCAGCATCTCTGTCTTTGCCCGATTGCTGTAACAAATGGCGCCACGGTCCACATAGGCAGATGAGCCGGCCACCTGCGTGAGCCGATGGCCGATCAGTCCCCCGGTGCAGGATTCCGCTACCGCCAGCATCAGTCCCTGCTTGGTGAGTTCCCTCCCGACAACCTCTTCCATCGTGTCTCGTCCTTCGGCAAAGAGCCATTCACCGAGTCGTGAACGGACCTCATTCGCCAGCTTCTGCAACAGATCGCGCTGCTTCTCCGGAGCAGAGTGACTCCCCTTCGTCGTCAACGAGACCAGCACGCCCATGGGCGATGCGAGCATTCCCAGGTCGACCGGTATTCGTTTCGAAATAAGCCCCAGCAATTTGGCATCAACATCCGCCTCCGCCAGGCCGAACGTATGGAATACCTGGCGAACGATCGGCGCGCGTGGAGGCAAGCCTGACGATTCATATGCTGTGCGCAGCAATGGCAGGACTTCCTGCCGCACCATCTCTTCCATTTCCCGTGGCACGCCGGGCAACGAAACGATCAGCGCCTGCTTCCAGGTCAGGCAAAACCCTGGCGCAGAGCCGACCGGATTCTTCAGGACAGTGGCGCCGGATGGAATCAGCGCTTGGCGCAACTGCGCTGTGTTTGGTATGCGACCCCACTGCGCGAGTCGAGCCGTCAGACCTTCCAACGCATCCTTGCGACGACCGAGCCGCTGGCCAGTCGCGTCGGCCACCGCCTCCCTCGTGCAATCGTCCACGGTGGGGCCGAGTCCGCCGGTCATGACAATCACCTGGGCTCGCTTTGCGGCTGCGTGAATAGCCGCGACGATATCCTGCCGCTCATCGCCGACAACTGATTTGAATCGAACGACAATTCCAAGCTTGCCGAGTTCCTCGGCAAGAAAGAGAGAATTGGAATCGGATCGGCCCCCGATCAACAGCTCAGTGCCGATGGCGATAGTTTCTGCGTCAAGCTGGCTCATATGGTTTCTTTGGTTTGTTTAGTTTGTCTGGTTTTTTGGTTGAACGAAATTAACCAAATAAACAAAACAAACCAGACAAACCAAATAACGCTCCTCTAATGGATCTCGGAAAAATCCATCCTGAAACTCGACTCTCCTCCGTTCGCCGGAAAGACCGTGATGGTCGTGGTGGCCTTTGGGTCGAAGTCTGCATAGTTGAACGACGCAATGACCTTCGCTTTGAATCGAGGACTCTCCGGCCAAACGACACTCCGATCGGCTTGCGCATCGAATCGCACCGTCACAGGCTTGATCGTTTTCCCGCCCTGATTGAGCACCATATAACTATCCACCGCAAAGTCCGGTCTGTTGCCGAAGATGACAGTGCTGATGAGCATCGTTTTCCCTTCCAGCACTTGCCTCACATCGGTCTCACTCGGCTGGAGCCCCCGCAGGGCCATATGCGTCGCCATGACCGAGAGAGCTCCTACTCTTGTGATCAAAAACCCCTTAGATTGAACCTCATCTGCCACACCGAACCGCACATAAAAACTATCAGGAGACATCCCCTTCTTCGCCGCTTGTTTCCCCTGATCGAGGGCAGTCTGAATCTGTTGCTCGGTCAGATCCACATCGATAGCATGGGCCGGCACATGAGGGAGACAGCTCAACGCGGCAACGCACAGCAACAAGCACTTCAACCGACCCCTCAACCCGAGCCTTTGGGCAGTGTGCCGATGCCTTTGAGCGTCCCACATGAGCATGCCAGTATCAGATCACTCTTCCCCTGTCAACGAAG
>JAABQN010000265.1 GCA_011391455.1 Nitrospiraceae bacterium | reverse complement strand
CAATGAGGTTGGGATCGGCTTTCTCTTTGCTCCGCTTTATCATGGAGCCATGAAGCATTGTGCCGGGCCAAGACAGGAGATGGGCATCAGGACCATGCTGAATCTCTTGGGCCCTTTGACTAATCCTGCAGGAGCCACCATTCAAGTGCTCGGCGTCTATGAGGGGCGATTGACGTCCCTGCTGGGGAATGTGCTCATGCATTTGGGATCGCAACATTGCTTTGTTGTCCATGGGATGGACGGACTCGATGAGATCACCCTGACCGCAAAGACGCAGATTTCTGAAGCCAAGGGGGGCGTGCTCTCAAACTATCTCCTGGATCCTGCGGAGTTCGGACTGGCGTTGGCGCCGGCCAAATATCTAACGGGAGGGACGCCGCAAGAAAATGCCGCAATCACGCGTGACATTCTCCAAGGGCGTAAAGGACCCAAACGGGATATCGTTTGTTTGAATGCCGCGCCGGCTCTTGTCGCAGGGCGCAAGGCGGCGAGCCTTCAAGAGGGATTCATCTTGGCCGGCCAGGTCATCGATTCCGGCGCCGCGGCCGAGAAGCTGGCTCGTCTCATCGCCTATGCGAATAAAGGCTGACTCATTGTGATTCTCTCTCGCATTCTTGAGCATAAGAAAGCGGAACTCAGGCACAAGCAAAGCCGGGGTTACCTCTCTGAGCTAAAGAAGAGGATTCAGGACGCGCCTGGCCCACTCGGCTTTGCCGTGACCCTCGAAGCCACAAGGACGGGAAGCAGCCCTTCGTTGATTGCCGAAGTGAAAAAGGCGTCACCCAGTCTTGGGCTTCTCCGTCCTGAATTCTCCGATCGGTTTGACTATCTCCAAATCGCCAAGTCCTATCATGCTCATGGCGCATCTGCTTTGTCTGTATTAACCGACAAGGACTTCTTCCAGGGAAGTCTCGACTATCTCCGCGAGATCAAACAGTCGGTGCCCCTGCCTGCCTTGAACAAAGAGTTCATGGTCGACGAGATCCAGTTTTACGAAGCGCGCGCCTACGGGGCCGATGCGGTTCTCTTGATCGTCGCCGCGCTTGAACGGCAGCAATTGATCGATTTTTATGCACTCGCTTCAGGGTTGGGCTTGGATGTGCTCATCGAAACTCATCACGAGCGTGAACTCGATCGGGTGTTGGAACGGCTCCCGGAAGCCAGGCTGATCGGCATCAACAACCGAGACCTCAAGACCTTCACAACCGATCTGGAGGTCACGCTACGTTTGGCCAAACGAATTCCGCCAGGCAAGCTGATCGTCAGCGAGAGCGGCATTCACCAGCGCGCCGACGTCGTGCGGTTGGTTGAAGCAGGTATCCATGCCATGCTCGTCGGAGAATCGCTCATTCGTGCAGAAGACACGGCAGCGAAGATCCGTGAATTACGTGGAGTGCAGGTTCCATCGCACGCCTAAAATGGTCTTTATACCTAAAGTCAAAATTTGTGGCATCACCAACGCAGAGGACGCCAATGTGGCAGTCTCCGCCGGGGCCGATGCGTTAGGGTTTGTATTTTATCGGAAAAGCCCCAGGTACATCGAGCCTACATTGGCGCGGCAGATCATTATGAGCCTGCCTCCCGTGGTGATACCGGTAGGGGTGTTTGTCGATGAAGAGCAACAAACGGTCAGAAACCTGATGGACGACTGCGGACTCGCCATGGCGCAGTTGCACGGAAACGAGTCGGCAATCTATTGCAAGGAGTTAGGCCGTACGGTCCTGAAGGCACTTCGAGTGAAGGATCGGAGCACGTTTCTCGCCTTAGCGGAGTTTCGTGGGCGGGCCGGCGTTCGCGGGTTTGTACTGGATGCCTTTTCCGATCAGGCCTATGGAGGCACTGGACAGGTGATTGATTGGCAACTCGCTGCAGAGGTAGCCAAGGCTGCAAGCGTGCTCCTGGCAGGTGGGCTCACCCCGGATAATGTCGAGAAAGCGATTCAGGCGGTACAACCCTACGGTGTGGATGTAAGCAGCGGCGTCGAACGGGCGCCGGGCAAGAAGGATCACGACAAAGTGCGCGCATTTATTAAACTCGCCAGAGTTGTCTCTCTGACGTGAGCCTGGCTATACTGTGGCGCGTGAAGGGTGAGACCTGCGAGAAATACGTGAATTTAAGTTCGAGGTTCAGGGTTCGAAGTTCAGAAAACCTCGAACATCGGACCTCGAACCATTCCCTTTCTCACCCGGCCATTCAAACATGAGGACTGCGATGAGTTCTGTTCCCAACAAGCTAGGTCGGTTCGGCGCATATGGCGGACGCTATGTCCCTGAAACACTCATGCCCGCCCTGCTTGAATTGGAGCAGGAATATGCCCTGGTGAAAAAGGACAGGGGCTTTCAGTCCGAGCTCGCCTATTATTTGAAGCAATATGCCGGACGTCCCACCTCACTCTACTTTGCACAACGACTCACGAAGCGGTTGGGTGGAGCGAAGATCTATTTGAAGCGCGAAGACCTCTGTCACACCGGAGCTCACAAGATCAATAACGCGATCGGGCAGGGGCTCCTGGCTCGGCGGATGAAGAAGCCTCGTATTATCGCTGAAACCGGAGCCGGACAACATGGGGTGGCGACAGCGACCGTCGCGGCGCTGTTCGGGCTTCAATGTGAAATTTATATGGGAACGGAAGACATGCAGCGCCAGGCGCTGAACGTCTTTCGCATGAGATTGCTCGGTTCGACGGTCACGGGAGTCGATGCGGGAAGCCGCACGCTGAAAGATGCCATCAGCGAAGCCATGCGGGATTGGACGACGAATATCCGCACAACCCACTACATCCTCGGTTCAGTGCTTGGCGCCCATCCCTATCCTATGATGATCCGGGATTTCCAATCTATCATCGGACGTGAAGCTCGGCGGCAGATCCTTGCGGCAGAAGGCCGATTGCCTGATTGCCTCGTTGCCTGCGTCGGCGGTGGCAGTAATGCCATAGGACTCTTCCATGCGTTTATCAAAGACAAGAAGGTAAAGATGATCGGCGTTGAAGCCGGTGGCCTGG
>JAABQN010000264.1 GCA_011391455.1 Nitrospiraceae bacterium | reverse complement strand
CTATTCAATCCTGTGTAGATCACGCCCAGGTTCATATGCGCTTCGGCGTACTCGGGCCGGTACCGCAAGACCTCGAGAAATTCCCGCTCCGCCTCCACCGACCGGCCTTGGCTCCGATGAATAAATGCAAGATTGTAGTGCGCATCCACTAACGAGGGCTTCGCTGCGATAGCCTGGCTATATGAATGGGCGGCTTCAGCCGGCACATTGTTCTTCTCCGCCATCCGCCCGGCAAGATACCAGGCGTCGGCATACTTGGGATCGAGCTTGAGCAGCTGGCCCACCGTCTCTTGTGCCCGGTGTCCCTCTCCCTGCGCCTCATAGAGCAATGCGAGATTATATAACGCATCGCGGTGGCCCGGATGAGTGGCCAACAAAGACTGATAGGTCTGAGTGGCCGAGGCGACATCACGACGTCGCTCATACAGCTTGGCTAAATGGAGATACGAATCGGCATGGCGTGGATCGGCCTCGATCGCCCGCTTGAGAGCCTGCTCCGCTTCGGCCAATTTTCCTTGAATCCGATAGACTTTCGCCAGATCGTTCAACGCGTCGGGATAGGCCGGCTTCAACTTAAGCGCCTGGTTGAAGGCCTCGACAGCCTGAACCGGCTTCCTCTCTTTGAAATAAATCATACCCAACAGATGGTGCGCCTCAGCTGAGGAGGGATTGATCTCGATCGATTTCCTGGCAGCCTCGGACGCCGCAGCCAGATCACCTTTCTTCAGCAACGCAGCGCCTCGCTCATAGGAACGCAGCGCAGCGTCCGGTTGCTCAGCCGCCACTGCGGCTGGAACAAGAGGAACAAGCACGGCCAGGTACAGGGCGAACAACACGATGGCACTATGCTGGAGAAGGCGATTCATGGTTAGTTTGGTTTGTCTCGTTTATTTGGTTTATTTGGTTTGTTTGGTTGAACCAGACCAACTCGACGAATAAACAAACCAAACTGGACCGCAACAGTCAGCAAACTATAGACGGCAGCAACCGTGAAATCAACGAAGTGCGCCTAACTTGCGATCGACGCGCGCAGGGAGAGCAGCCGATCTGAGAAAAAGGAAACGAGCACTGCTTCGTCGTGCGCGTTCCACGACCAAGGGGAGTTACCGGGCTTCCCTCACATTTTCTTCTGCACACTCTTCCATTCGCTCAATACCCCCGCTACCTCTGCCATCGACTCGATGTCTTGCAGATCTTTGGCTTGAGGTCGTCTGACCTTCAATATTCGATGGACGTCCAGTAGGTCATGCGGTCCGCCGGCATAGAGTTTCAGAATAATCAGCACTTGCCAGGAGACGACCGGCACCGAATATTCCAGAACAGACAACGTCTCGATATGGCCAAAGGCTAACTCTGTGAGAGGAGGCGGGAGAAAGATCAACTGCAACGAGATCGGTTCAGGCACAACCTCAATGGACACAGTCACTACGCCTCGCAACGGATCATCTGGTTCACCGGCTTGATAGCGGCCACCGATGAAGGTTGCGAGCACCTGTGGGTCAGCCTGGTCGATCGCAATGGCAAAATCGAAATCTTGAGTCGCTCGCGGCACGCCCCAAGCTGAAACGGCAAACCCGCCAATGAGCGTATATCCACTGAGGAGCCCACGACTCTGGGCCGTCTTAAGACGTGAGAGGATTTGAGCTAACGCTTCTTGGAACACGCGCGGTGGAGAGCGGCAGCAGCGTCGGAAAGCTCAAGGGCAACGAGCAGCCGCTGTTCAGGGGTGAGTCGTCGGGCTTCGTCAACCTTCTGTTGTGCCAGCATGTCGCCAAGCTTACTGGGACGTCGCGAAGCATTCCGCCCGAGAGACAAGGATGCGGCTGTAGATTTCGCTTTCATGGCACTATCTTACATGGAAACAATACGCCCGTCACCACTCAAGACGATGACTGGAGCAGAGACGCCCCCGTCATGATGGGAATTCGTTCGCCGCACGACTCGATTCTCCTTCGCCACATATGAGTCGGAAAAGACTCCCAGTACATTTTCTTCAGTCCAACGTTATTTAGGCACGGGAAAGAACATAGGATCCAAATCAATGAACGCCTCAACACTTGTCTTCAGCCGCTCAGACAGCCCGGACGAAAAGGCTCCGACATAAATCTGCTTACTGCTGCGTGTAACTTCGCGCACGAGCTGGAGGTAATCACCGTCTCCACTAAGCAGAAAGATTCCGCCAATCGGCATGGTCAATGCGGCGCGCATGACGTCGATTGTGACGTCCACGTCAATAACTTTGCTCTTCCTAGAATTCACAGGCTTCTTGTGAACTCTCGGAATGATCTGCGCTTTTCCCGTTGTCCCACCTGCGACTGATCTAAATACAGTCGCTCCTATTTGAGCCGAGACCTGTGACACGCGGGTATCATCGCCGACGACGCTCGTATAGTAGAGCACTCGCATCAAATCGAATTCAGTCCAACTAGTAATTGCTGGTACCCAGACAAACGAGTCCTTGATGTGATTTACGTCCGGCGACGGCACACGACCGGCGGCAACCATCTCCTGATACCGGAGCGTTAGATTTTCGCCGTCGACAAATGCAATGACATTTTTGACCAAGGTGTGTCCTCGTGGTGGTTAACTATAATTAGACTGATCCACAGAAGATGCGGAGTTCTGGTTTTCTATCCGTATAACACGCATTGGAATTTCTTGCCGAAGGCCTGTTAATCCTTTTACCTCTTCAATTGGTTAATCCCTGTCATGCGGCTTATCCCGCAGGATGCTCAAAATGGCATCCCAGCAAGGCCGCAGCGAGTGTCCAAAGATGATCCTTCCAAGCTTGCTTGCGTACCTTATCCTGGGATAACCCGGATGAGTCCCCCACTGGGCGCAGTTTTCTCACCCGCCCACCCTCTGGCACGCCGAGACGTGCCATTAGCCCGGACGAGGGCTTCCTGTTTTTACTCTGCACCATCACACCTTCTCGTCCAAGGGAGTCGCCGGACTGTCCTTCACTGCGCGCATCGAACGAGCACAGTTTCATCGTGCGCGTTCTGCGAGCAAGAAGGATGGTCTGGCG
>JAABQN010000263.1 GCA_011391455.1 Nitrospiraceae bacterium | reverse complement strand
ATTCTGAAGGGAAGAGTGTAATCGCATGCCATACTATTATTTCGACTCAACAGCGCTGGTGAAGCGGTATAGCATGGAGCGTGGCACGCGTATTATCAGCCGGCTCATGGTGAAACGCAGCAAAGTGGCGATTCTGCCGACGTGGTCTGTCATCGATTTTTATACGGCCTTCGCCAATCGAGCCCACGCTGGAGAGATTACCCGGGACGATTGTTACTCGGTGATCCATAAGTTCGAGCGGGAATCGCAGGAGGGACTCTACCAGTTCATTGCCCCGACGATGCAGACGTACATAGCGACGAAAGAACTCGCGTTGGAGTATCCAGCGCTCCGGACGCCACAGGTCTTGCATCTGGCGCTGGCGTTGGAGCTTAAGCCCTTGCGGCTGACCGTCGTCAGCGCCGATGCGCAATTGCTGACGGCCTGTCTTTCGGCGGGCCTTCATACCATCAACCCGGAAGACGACTAGTTCGGGGAAGTGCTGAGATCTGAGTGTGTAGAAGTGACGGACGCCTGCGGCGTTGATAATGGTGATCGCTCCTGCACCCTCCGATAATCCCTGCTTGGAGCCCCGCCCGGAAGGGCGGGGCTCTTTACTGCAATCAGGTTCAGGCTGTCCTTACGATATCTGCGCCAAGAGATCCAAAATCGCTTCATTCCATCCCACCGGGCCAATACCTGGCGCGCGGATCATTCCAGTCAGGTGAAGATCAGGGTCGTACGAGCCGTCCGGTTTCTGCACGAGAATGGGGTGGTCCACCATGGCAAGCAGGGGAGCGTCGTTGATGCTGTCCCCGATTCCCACCGTTTCGATCCGTTCCACTTGACCGCTCATGCGTTGTTGGCGAAGGTAGCAACGCAGGAGCACGGAGGCGGCCTCTCCCTTATTGTTATCCCCCATCAGATGAAATAGCCGTCCACCTTTTGTCCATCGAAGGCCCCGGATGACGATTTGCCGGCAGACTTCTTCGATGAGCGGCTGAGGGCCTTGCAGCAGATAGGGCTCGTCGTATTCCCGTTGCTTGGCCAGGACCGCATCGGCGTGCGGGAGCCCGGTCACCTGCATGATGGCCTCTACCGATAAATCCCCAAAACCTTGCAACGGCGTTTCCACCGCATCTTCGATTTGTTTCAGGACCTCGCGCAGCATGTGATAGGGAAGGCCTAATTCGATGACTTGGTAGGGAGATCTGGTTCGCATGCGCTCAAAGGGGAAGTCGAAGAGGCCATGAGGGATAAACACCGCGCCGCCGTTTTCGACGATGAACGGGTCACGATGGCCGAGGCGTTGCCGAAGCGGTTCCATTTCCGCGCGCGTTTTACTCGACACCAGTACGAGTGGAATGCCTTGCTCGCGGAGCGCCGTGAGAGCCGGTGCGGCCGCTTCGTAGGAATAGGTCGTCCCATCCAGGAGTGAGCCATCCAAGTCTGTGAAGACGATCAAGTTGGGCATGGCCTTGCGCTGTTATAGGTGATGGAGATCATCGACCGCGCCGGGTTTGGATCGGCCCACCAGCCGTCGTTCCAAAAACCCTTTGGCGAGGTCGGTCGCGCCGAGTCCGAATGCAATCGCTCCGGCCAGTACAATTCCTCCCCAGGTAATGCCGAACCCCACGACCACGATGTGTTGGGCAATGCCGAGCTGTTCCAATGCCATGGCGCCAGCAAGGGCTTGGATTCCCCAGCGGGAACAGCTGGCGATGAGCCGGGCGGGAGGCAGTCCGGCGTTGACGGCGGCAATGAGGACGCCTCGGGATACAAAGTTCGAGAGAAAGTATCCGGCCAGGAGAATCACCGCTGCCGTTACCAGATGGGGCACATAGGCCAGCAGTGACTGGGCGAACTGGTTGATCGGAGTCAGGTTCAGGGCTCCTAACGCCGCAATCGAGGCCAGCACAAGCAGCGTCCAATAGATGCTGCGGCCGACGAGGCGAGAGGGATCCGTCTTGACTCCACCCCGAAGGAGCGCCGCATTCATCCCCAGCCGATCACAGAGTCGGTCGAATCCGATCACGCGCAACAGCCGTTCAACGAAGGAACCGGATGCCCACGCGGTGAAGAGCCCGCCCAGCAGGATAATGCCCATGGCAAGCACATTCGGGAGCACGTTCAGGACTTGAAGCCCGAGCAATTCCAATGGCTTTAGAAGCGCTTGGTTAATGAAGGTATCCATGATCGCCTCCTACATCGATGGTCATGTGGCGCAACTGAGCCGGCGTTGCTGGTTGCAGCGCCGACGGTTGCCAACGTTCAACCAGATAGGGTTTCATGCGTTCGAACGTGTGGCATAAGGCTTCGATCTTCTGTTCCGCCTCCGTGGACGTGAGGCCTTGGGTGGCATGGACGAACGAGGCAGTCCGGCCTAAATACAGAGGGGTCAGGGCTTTGAGGAGGTGATCGCGCGGCATGATTCGTTTGCGGTACGAGGTGGCCGCATCGTAGACGATCTGGACCCATAACTCATCGGGGATACGACAGTCAGCGCCGGATGTCCCCTGGGTGTCACGCAACTGCGTGAACGTGTCGTCTGTCAGAATCTGCCGCCAGATGGGTTCAAGATCGGCGAGGCCCTGTCGAAAGTGCGATACCATCCGTTCCATGTTGACATGAACCGGTTCGACTCCAACCTCGTAGGGAAATCCAAAGAGTGGAACCGATCGCGATCTTTCCTGTTTGAACCAGAGGTCTTCATGTTGTTCCATGAGGGCAAAGAGCGCTCCCATCACTTGCATCAACATGCCCGATAGATCGGCAGCAGGATCCTTTGGATTATGGATTTTTGCGCCGAGAAAGCTTTGGCACACCCGTGCGCCGCTGGCAATGGCTTCCGTCGTCATCCAGATGTCGATGCCGAACCGCGCCACTTCAGATTCCCAAACATGCTGGTCGAGATAGTGGGCCGCGAGGGCGCCGGAAAAACCGAACTCCCCACCGATGGGCTGGCGGATTCGCTGCCCGTACAGCGCCCTGGTGAGTGGGTAGGCGAGACTGTTGGTGATCGTGCCGTCGTATTTGTGGCGCAGATAGTAGGGTGCGACGTAGTCGTACTCCTCTTCC
>JAABQN010000262.1 GCA_011391455.1 Nitrospiraceae bacterium | reverse complement strand
TTCCGCGTCACCCTCAAGGACGGCTCGCTTCTCGATGCCTTCTTCGTCAGCGAGGACAAGAACGCCGTGGTCGTCCGCCAGATGGGAGCCGAAGACCGCCGCATCGAACGCAAGGACATCGCCTCCACCCAATTCCTCCGCCAAAGCCTCATGCCCGAAGGCCTCATCGACTCCCTCAGCGACCAGCAGCGCAAGGATCTGCTCTCGTATCTGATGTCACTGAAGTGAACTTGATGATTTCCAGCGGTTTCCGATCAAACTCCTAACTTCTCCCAAATTAGGAATTGGAGTTGCTGGCCGGGGGATGTCCTCTGTTTCCGGACATCCCGCAGTTCTTTCTTGGATCGCGGCGCAAGCGCTTCTAAAAATGGGTCATGAATACGTACGGTGAATTGCGTACAGCCGGGTCGCCTTTGCCCCTGTTACGCGACCGGTCGTGTAACACCCCCTAAACCCGACCGGTCGTTCAACAACACTGTTATCCTCGAAGATGAAAACAATACAATCCCGTTTCTGGATTCTCCTCGGTGTGGCCGCTATAGCTGTTGGGCTAGCGCTATGGGTGAGACACTATCGAGCGGAGGATGACCGAGCTGCGCTGGAATACGACGACCACATTCAACAGCTCGAGCAGGCAGACTCGATTCTAATTTGCGAAGGAACAAGGTCTGGAAACTCGATTACATTTACCCTGCTCGAAACAATCCGAGGCGACGCGTCCAGAACCACCGGTCTCAATCCTGGTGATTTTGTTACCATCCTAGAGCTTAGAGGTTCAGCCGTGGAAGTCGCCCCAGTGGCTCAAGCGATTTATCTTACTAGGTCGCACGTTGCCGGAGCACGCTACTCAAACACGATCCCCATATACGATGGCAAGTTGCCCGGGTCAGGTTTGACTTTGGATGAGCTTCGACGTCGTTTTGCAAGATCAAAAGGATAACAAGTCGAGACACAGCAACCCCTATCAGCTGCCCTGTTTTCATGCTCTCCCATAGTTTTAAACCCAACCCCGCGATAGACGCGCGCCCCCGCTGATAGGGTTGCGTGCTCTTTGACGTTCCACAGCCGCTAATCGGCTATGCGTCTTCCGATGAGTCGGGGCTGACAAGTGTCTTGAAACGTCATTGGGAAAGCCCCAGTCTGATGCTGATGAATCCGTCCCGCAGCCTACAGAGAACTCTCCTCTGCCTCATCGGCGCTTCCGGTGCCGCGATCTTCTCCTTCTTCTTCGCGCTCACATTCCACACGCCGGAATGGGTGGAGGATTTCGTCGCCGGTTTCATCGAGAAGGAAGTGGCGGCGCGGGTGGTCGGGATCGAAAAAGACGGATGTCCTGCAGGCGATTGCGACGGCATTGCTCCAAGGCTTCCTGAGCTGTGACTCGGAGTTGATTCGGCGGTGCTGACATGGCATAGGGTAATACCTGGTGAAGATGAACCAAACGGAAGCTTGGCAGGGCGGACATGGTCAGTGGCTCTGCTGAAACGGCCTCAGCGCCTGAGATATTCCAGCGCGGCGGCGCGGAATTCGGCTTCGGTGGGGTATTGGCCGGTGCGTTGTTTGATCTCGGCGAGGTGTTGTTTCGCCCAGGTGAAGTAGCGCTGGTGGGTGTGCCAGACGGGCTGCTTCTCGTTCTTTTCGTTGATGAGCCAGAAGCCGCCGGGTTTTTCGGGCGTGCCTTCGTTGTCGTAGAGTTCCCAGTAGAGCACGAAGGGGCAGCCCCATTCGATGGCGGCGATCATGGTCTCAATGCTCTTGCGGTTTGCTTCATCGGGCGAGTAGCGCCGCGCGGGGAAGCCGTATTCGCCGATGAAGACGCGTTTGCCGGAGATGCCGGGCTTGGGCTTCAGTTTCGATTCGAGATGGTCAAGCGCGGCGTGGAGGTCGTCGCGGATGCCGCGCTGGAGGCTGTCGTAGCAGGAGTAGCTGACGAAATCGACGTCCACCTGCGGGAGGATGTCGTTGGCGAGGCACTGGCCGCCTTTCAGGAAGGGCGCGACGAGGTTCGCCTCGGTGTAGTGCCACACTTCGACGTTTTGATGCGGCGTGTCGCGCTTCGCGTCGTCGATGGCCTGCTGGCGAACCTTGAGCCAGGCGATGAAGTTCTCGCCAAAGTGCTCGGGAAAGGGCTGTTTCGGGTCAAAGTGAGGTCGCAGATGCCAGTCGCCCTCCCAGTGGCCGAGGTAGAATTTTTTGCCGCTGCCGCTGTAGGTGCGCAGCAGGTGCGCGACGAGGTCAAACATCTCGCGATACTCCAGATCCCGCTGCGCGGGCTTGAAGGTGCCCGCGCTGCCATTCGTGGTTAAGGGATAGGCCCAGATGAAAAAGTGCGTGAACGGCATGTCGAGCACCGCGCGATGCGTCGCTTCCTTCTCCGCGATCTCGGCGAGTGTTTTCAGTCCGGGATTGCTCCCGCGCACATTCGCCTTCGTTTGGCCAAACGAGGCCTGCTTCGAGATCGAGAACTTCATGATGCCCGACCCAAGCTCCGAGATGAGTTTTGCACTCTCCAGCAAGGGCTCATCCTGCGTGAACTGATACCGCCCTCCGATGGCCTGCGTGCCGAGGAGCATGTTGGGCGGCTCCGCGGAGAAGGCGGAGAGCAGAGGGCAAAGGGCGAAGAGGAGGAGGCGCATGGTCATGCCGTAAAACGAATGAATGCCAGGAATTTGCTCTTTCACCTAGGTCGGAGATTACTCTGAAGAGCCGGTCTGGGAAGGGGAAAAGGGGTTGGCTCCTCCGCCAATCCCTCATGTCGGAGGGAATCATCGACGGCTTCACGGATCATCAGGTGGCGGATCTCTTCGCGCATCCGCTGTCGCTGAAACAGCAAACCACCACGGCTTCGTAATCTCCAGCTTCAGCTACTTGTGATCAACCTCAGGCGAAGACCCCGGTCGCCGGTTTGCCTTTGTTGCCGATGGTGAACGGCCGGCCGCTGGGGCTGACGACGCTTTGCCCGATGGGCAGGCCGCAGGCATGGGCGACGGTGGCGTGAAGATCCCCGACGGTGACGGGATCGCTTTCCACGCGTCCGCCTGCGGCATCGCTGGCACCGTGGACGTAGCCTT
>JAABQN010000261.1 GCA_011391455.1 Nitrospiraceae bacterium | reverse complement strand
TGTTTATGTGGAGTATCGGCAACGAAATCAAGGAACAGAACAATCCTGCAATCGCCAAGATGCTCCGCGATATTGTCAACGCCGTGGATCCGACGCGACCTGTGATCGCGGGGTGCAATCGTCCACAGGCCGGCACGAATGGTTTTCAGCACTCCGTGGATGTGTTCGGGTTGAACTACCAGTTGTCCTCCTATTCCAAAATTCTCAACCACCCCGGAAACGAAAAAAAGCCCGTCATGGCCAGCGAGTCGTCCTCCTGCGTCAGTTCGCGGGGCGAGTACTTCTTCCCGGTGAAGCGCGGAGCTGATTCTCGGGTGAACTTCCAGGTCTCTTCTTATGATGTGGAAGCCCCGCCATGGGCTATTACGCCGGATACTCAGTTTGAGGCGCTCGACAAACACCCGGCCTTCATGGGCGAGTTTGTATGGACTGGCTTTGACTATATCGGCGAGCCGACACCCTATAATTCAGACAGCAGCAACCTGCTCAATTTTTCCGATCCCACCCAGCGGGAGGCGATGAAAAAGGAGTTGGATAAACTGGGGAAGATGAAGGTACCGTCCGCCAGCAGCTACTTCGGAATTGTAGACCTCTGCGGGTTCAAGAAGGACCGTTTCTACAGCTACCAGGCGCGGTGGCGTCCGGATTTGCCCATGGCTCATATCTTTCCGCATTGGAACTGGACGGAACGGGTCGGCCAGGTGACACCTGTGCATGTCTATACGTCCGGCGATGAGGCCGAGTTGTTCTTAAATGGAAAATCGCTCGGGCGTCAGCAGAAGAAGAAATTTGAGTATCGTCTGCGTTGGGATAACGTCGTTTATGAGCCGGGCGTCCTGAAGGTGGTGGCCTACAAGAAGGGCAAGGAGTGGGCGACCGATACGGTCAAGACCACAGGCGTAGCCTCAAAAATTCTGTTGAGTGTCGATCGTTCGGCGATCAAGACGGACGGGCAGGATTTAGCCTATGTGACGGTGACGATTGCAGACAAGGATGGGCTGCTTGTCCCGAGCAGTCACAATCTTGTGAAGTTTGAGCTGGAGGGGGCAGGGGAGATTGTCGCAGTCGGGAACGGGGATGCCGCAAGTCATGAACCCTTCCAGGTGAAGCAGCGCAAGGCCTTCAACGGCCTTTGCCTAGTCATCCTGAAGGCAAAAGCAGGTCAGCCCGGCAAGCTAGTGCTGAAGGCGCATTCAGACGGCTTAACAACCGCCGAGCTGGTTGTAAATGCCGCGCCCGGTGGCGACAGTAGCAGTCGGCAGTAGCAGTTGGCAGCCGGCTTCGCTTGAAAGCTACGCCGCGCTAGGGTGATTCCCGAGGACAAACAAGATGAGTATCTTTTAGCATCCGAATGGCACCCACCTTCGCGAATACGGCTACGGTGGGCAGGCGAACCACACGAATATTTGATCAAAGCGGCTCAGCACAGCTTCGCCCTCCACTTGCGGGGGACCTGTTGAAAATGGAGGGCGAAGCTGCGCTGAGCCGTGATTTAGAAATTTTTATGTTTTTTGTGGTTCCGAACTTTTGAGGTTACAGAGAAATAGGGTTATGAGGAGACAGTTATGAAATCAATGATGGTGAGTATCGTATTAGCAGGTGTTTTATCACAGCAGGCGGTTGCCGAGGTGATTGATTTATCAGGAAAGTGGCAGGTCACGCTTTCGACGAACAGCACGTTGAAATCTGCTCCCTTGCACGTAACGCTTCCCGGCTCGCTGCCTGGGCACGGAATCGGTGAACGCCCGTCGCTCGAAACGAATTGGACAGGGGGAAGACAGTCTGCGAAAGGGTGGTCCACGGATGAACGATATGCAAAATATGCCACGAAAGAAAATTTCAAGTTTCCCTTCTGGTTGAATCCTGAGACGTATTACGTTGGCCCTGCCTGGTACGAGCGCGAGATCGACGTTCCTGCAGACTGGAAGGATAAGTCAATCGAACTGATGCTGGAGCGGCCGCATTGGGGGACGACGCTGGTCATTGATGGCAAGGAAATCGGGAAGCACCTCGGACTGGGTGTGCCGCACCGATACGATCTGACCGGCATTCTGACGCCCGGGAAGCACAAACTGACACTCTGTGTTGACAACCGGATGCTGGTGCCGATCGGGGAGAGTTCCCACAGCGTATCCGACCATACGCAGGGAAACTGGAACGGCATTGTCGGCAGGATGGAGCTCATCGCACAGAGCAGGATGCACCTTGACAATCTACAGATATGGCCCGATGCCGCCAACAGGAAAGCGAAGGTCACGTTTGATCTTGTTAATCAGACGGATCAGACGGATCGGACCGATTATACGATTTCTGTGAAGGGACCTAAGGGCTTTGACTGCACAATCACAGCAAGCGGGGAAGTGGAAGCAGTTGCTGGAAAGAGCACAAGTGTTTCAGCTGAACTCGCACTCGGTAAAGATTTCCCGCTCTGGGATGAATTCACCCCGAATGTTTCGACGGTGACGGTTGACATCGGCACGGACAAAGCATCCGCCACGTTCGGTCTCCGTGATTTCAAGGTTGAAGGGACCCAATTCACGATCAACGGCAGGAAGACCTTTCTGCGCGGGACGCTTGAATGTTGTATCTTTCCGAAGACCGGACATCCGCCGATGGAGAAGAAAGAGTGGACGCGGATCTACCGGATCTGTAAGAACTATGGTTTGAACCATATGAGGTTCCATTCGTGGTGTCCGCCCAAAGTCGCCTTTGATGCCGCTGATGAGGAGGGCATTTATCTTCAGGTGGAGAGCTGTTCCGCCTGGTCGCCCAATCTGGGAATCCCTGAATTTGACACCTGGGCTTACGCGGAAACAGACAGGGTGCTGCGTGAGTATGGTAATCATCCCTCGTTTGTGCTGATGGCTTACGGCAATGAGCCGGGCGGCAAACCCATGGTATTCCTGTCGGCTTTCTGTACGCACTACAAGGCTAAAGATTCGCGCAGGCTCTATACTTCCGGCGCAAACTGGCCGCTGCTGAAGGAGACAGAATATCATAATCCGGGTAAGCCCCGTATCCAGAGGTGGGGTGAGGGACTGAAAAGCGTCATCAATGCGCAACCGCCGAGGACAGATTT